>JBDZVK010000013.1:0-22646 GCA_040255725.1 Actinomycetota bacterium | reverse complement strand
GGGCCGAGTAGTCGTTCGGCCACGGCAGCATGCACGACCCACCGGCGATCGGATCACAGCCGTAGGCCTGGGATTCGGCGGAGGCACCGAGCGCGATCTGCACCGCCAGACGACCCGAGGTGTTCACGACCGTCGCCCAGTAGGCCGACCCGCCGGCATCCGCCGGTCGGAGCAGGATCTGCCGGTAGGCGGCGGCGGTCACCCGACGTCCGTACTCGGGGCTGTGGGCGATGATCGAGACGAGCGTCGCCGGCGTCATCCCGGCGGCGAAACGGTCGGTGAAGTAGTCCTTGCCACCGGAATCGGCCGCTCGGCCGAGCATGGCCCGGTACACGGCGTCGATCTCGTCCGCGGCCGTCGGACGCCGTGACGCGAACTCGCTCGACGCCGCGACCGTCGCGAGGACCCGTTCGAGTGACATCCCGGCCGCGACCCGGCCGGCGAAGTAGTCGAGCCCGCCCTGGTCACCGGTGCGGCCGAGCAGCGCGTCGTACGCGTCGTGGTCGATGATCGGGGTCACCACCGGCGCGCTCCTGGCCAGCCCGGCCACCACCCGGGAGACCGGCGTGCCGGCGTCGAGCTGTGTGGCCAGCGGTGTCGCCGCTGCGTCGGTCGCAGGCTGGGTACCGGGAACGAACCGGTCGACGAGCTGCAGGGCGAAGGGTTGGTTGGCCGACTGGGTCGCCAACGCCTCGGGCGCAGGAGTCTCCGCCCTGGCCGAGGCCGCAGCCCCGGTCGCCGACGTGGCCGCGCCCGCGACCGGGATGCCGATCGTCGACGCCCCGAGCATGGCGAGCGCGCTGATCGCCGCGGCGATCGTCGAGGGCCATGGTCGCCGACGCGCTGCGGACGGACGCCTCGGAAGGTTCGAAGAATGCGACATCATGCCCCCAACGTGCTCGTCGACGCTGCGGAGCTTATCGCTCGGACCGGCCGTCGCGTATCGGCGGGCGATGACACCCGCGCCGGCCTCGTCCATCGGCGGGAGCGACGTGCGCTGGTGACGGCCGGCGCGCACCGGTCACATCGTCGGCGGCTCACGGTCGTCGGTCGCCGCGCGGTGAACGGCGAACCGGCCGCGGTGCCCGCTGGTCGGCTGCGCCCATCGGCGCGTCCTCTAATGTGACCCGACGTTCCGCGTGCTGCCGGGTGCCGGGTGCCGGTGAGCGTGACCGCGAAGGACCGCGAAGAAAGTGTGGTTGGTCGATGAAGCGATTCTGGGGATGGCTGGCGCTGGCGGCCGGGAAACGTGCCGGAACGGTCGCCATCGTCGGGTTGCTGTTGACCCTCATCCTCGGCGTCGGAGTGACCCGCCTGGAGTTCGCGACGAGCCAGTCGAGTTACCTGAACAAGTCCGACAAGATCTACCAGGACGACCACGCGTACGAGGAGCTGTTCGGCGGTCAGGCGATGGTCGTCATGTTCACGATGACCAACGGCGCCACCGTCGACGACCTGTTCACGCCGTCGAACACGGCGAAGATGAAGGCGCTGCGCGAGGAGCTGAACGACGGCGCCAAGGCACATCAGCTCCAGAACACGATCGATCCGTTGCTGGCGCTCGAGTACTCGAACGCGTTGATCAGCGACAAGTGGGTCCCGGGATCCGATGGCGAACCGGGCCGGGCCGAGCCGGCGGACATCACCCAGTCCACCGCGGGAGCCGCGCTGCTCGACGCACTGGGACGCGACCCGACTCCGGCCGGGGCCAAGGCCAGAGGCGAGGATTCGACGACCACGTTGCAACGGATCGGCGCGGTGAAGGGTCCCCACACCCTCGACAATCCCGCCTGGGTCGAGTTCCTGCTCTACTCCAACGCCGGGCCCGAGAAGGGCCGGATCCGCAAGGCGCTGACCACGTTCTTCCCCGACGCCCATCATGCCGAGCTGATCGTGCGTCTGGAGGGCAACCAGGCCCTCGACGACCAGAGCGCGTCGGCGGACTTCGTCGCCCGGACCGCCGCGAAGTACCAGTTCGACAACGCGACGACGTTGACCACCGGCGCGCCCGCTCTGCTCGAGAACATCAACGACTACCTCAAGGGCGGCATGTTCCTGCTCGGCGGGATCGCCGCCGGGGTGATGGTCGTCATCTTGCTGGTGCTCTTCGACGTCCGGTGGCGACTGCTGCCGCTGGGGGTGATCGCGATCGGCCTCCTCTGGGCGTTCGGCGTCGCCGGTTACCTGGGGATCCCGCTCACCCTCGCGACGATCGCGGGGTTGCCGGTGCTACTCGGGGTGGGGATCGACTACGCGATCCAACTCCATGCGCGCGTCGAGGAGGAGGTGACCATCAACCACGCCGAGCATCCGATCCAGGAGACCGCGCAGAACCTCGCGCCGGCGCTGCTGGTGGTGACCCTCGACGCGGTGTTCGCGTTCGTCGCCCTGCATTTCGCCAAGGTGCCGATGATCCGCGAGTTCGGCTACCTGCTCGCCGTGGGCATCGCGGTGATCTGTCTGACCAGCATCGTCGTGCCCCTGTCGACGCTGGGGATCCGCGAGTTCAAGTCACCGACCAGGCGCACCGTGTCGAGACGCTCCGAGGCGTTGGGCCGTCTCGTCGTCCGGATGGGGTCGCTGCCCCGACGCGTGGGCGGCCCCCTCATCGCGGCGGCGCTGGTGATCTTCGTCGCCGGGATCATCGTCGAACCCAGGTTGCAGCTGCAGACCGACCCCATCCAGTGGGTCAACCAGGATTCGCAGGTGATCCACGACATCGATGCCCTGCAGCAGGGCACCGGGTCGTCGAACGAGCTCGGCGTGTTCGTCACCGCCGAGGCGCCGAAGACGACCGTGTTCGACCAGTCGACCGTCGACTACGTCGACTCGTTCACCGCCGACGCGCTCCGGTCGAACCATGCCAGGTTGCGCACGGCGAACAGCGTCGTGTCGATCGTGAGCGACGTGATCAACGACGTCCCGGGAGCGGGGCACGTCACCCCCACCGTCGAATCGGTCCGCGCGGCGTACGAGCTGGCACCCACCGCCATCCAGAAGTCGTTCGCGACCGACGACGGTCGCGCCCTGAACGTCATCTTCCGTACGGGCACCCCCGAACGCACGACCGTTCCGCTCGACGAACAGGCCGAGGTGGTGCATGCGATGGAGGACCGCTTCGCCTCGTCGGACGTACCGCCGGGACTCTCGCTCACCCCGTCGGGCCTGGCGGTGGTCGGCGTCGGTCTGCTCGAGAACCTCGAGTCGAACCGGGTACTGCTGACGTACCTGTCGATCACGTTCGTCGCGCTGTACCTCGCCATCCGGCTGCGCAGCGTCATCCGGTCGTTGCTGTCGCTGATCCCGGTCCTGATCGCCGTGGGACTGTCGTCGCTCGCAGCGTTCACGCTCGACCTGAAGTTGTCGCCGCTGACCGCGGTCGGCGGCCCGCTCGTCGTGGCGATCTGTACCGAGTTCACCTCGCTGATCCTGTTGCGGTTCGTCGAGGAACGCGGCCGCGGCTACGTTCCCAGAGAGGCCATGGACCACACCGCCGCCCGCACCGGTAGGGCGTTCATCGTGTCCGCGCTCACGGCGGTCTCCGGGGTGGCGGTGATCGCGACGTCGTCGATGCCGCTGCTGCGCGACTTCGGCATCATCGTCGGTATGAACGTGCTCGTGGCCCTGCTCAGCGCGCTCGTGTTCCTGCCGCCGATGCTGGTGTGGGCCGAGTCGGGCGGACGCAACTGGATCTCCCGTCACCTCATCCCCCACGAGGTGCTCGACGCGGAGCGCGAGCGTCTCGCGGCGGCGGACCCGTGACCCTGTGGGAGCCGGGCGACCGGCGGATCGAGGAGCCGGACACGCCGGACGCACGCGGCGACGAGGCCGACGAGACCTGGAGCGTCGCCGACCTCGCGACCGCGATCGGCAACTGCCTGCGCGCCTCGTTCGCCGGTGAGATCTGGTTGCGCGGCGAGATCCGATCGCTGCGGGCGCCCAACCGCAACGGCCACCAGTACTTCGACCTGATCGAACCGGGCGCGGCGGCCGGCGCCTACCCGGATGCGAAGATCTCGGTGAATCTCTTCCGTGCGGCACGGACCCGGATCCTCGAGGTGTTGGCGGCGACGCCGGGGACCGCCGAACTCGCCGACGGGGTCGAGGTGCGGATCCGTGGCAGGGTCGACTGGTGGGCGGCCGGCGGCCAGCTCCGGGTCGTGATGACCGACATCGACCCCGTGTTCACGCTCGGGCAACTCGACGCCCAACGACGTGCCCTGCTGGCCGAGCTGTCGGCTGCGGGCCTGCTGGACGCGAACGGGCGCATCGCCGTTCCGCCCGTGCCGCTTCGTGTCGGGCTCGTCACCAGTGCCGGTTCGGCCGCCCACGCGGACTTCCTCCACGAACTCCGCGCGAGTCGCTACGTGTTCGACGTGGTGCTGGCCGACGCCCGGGTCCAGGGGGCCGACGCGCCGCGCACCCTTGTCGCGGCGCTCGAGAAGGTCACTGCTGCGGCGGTCGACGTGATCGCCGTGGTGCGTGGCGGCGGATCACGCACCGATCTCGTCGCCTTCGACCACCCCGACGTCGCCCATGCGATCGCCACCTCGCCGGTGCCGGTGTTCACCGGGATCGGCCACGAGATCGACCGCAGCGTCGCCGACGAGGTCGCGCACTCGGCGTTCAAGACGCCGACCGCGGTCGCGGGCGCCCTGATCGCCCGGGTCGCCACGGCCGAAGCCGCACTCGACGCCTTCGCGAACCGACTCCTCGGCGCGACCGACCGTCGCCTGACCGGTGCCCGCAACGATCTGGCCGACCAGCTCCGGCGGGTGGCCCGCGCCGCCCGGGCCGCCGACGCCCGGGCGCACGCGCATCTTCGAGCGCTCCAGGAACACCTCACGCGCACCGCCGAGCGGCGGTTGCGCGACGCAACCCGCGACTGGCACCGGCGACGCGGCCGCCTGGAAACGGCCCCGCCGCGGCACCTGGGGCGCGCCGCCGAACGGCTGGCCACGAGCGAGGCGCTCCTCCAGGCGTCGGACCCGGCACGCCTGTTGGCACGCGGCTGGTCGCTGACCCGAACCGCCGAGGGCACCCTGGTGCGTTCGCCGGCCGACGCCCCGGTCGGACAGGTACTGGTCACGACCCTGTCGAGCGGCTCGGTGACCAGCACCGTGACCGACACCACGACCGAGGAGCAGCGCCCATGACCGACCGAGACCGAACGGACACCGCCACCGACGACACCGACGCGCCCGCCGCGTCGTACGCGGAGGCGACCACGGAGATCGACGCGATCCTGACCGAACTCGAACGCGACGATCTCGACGTCGACCTGCTCGCCGCGAAGGTGCGACGAGCGGCCGAACTGCTGGCCTGGTGCCGCGGCCGCATCGCCGTGGCCACCGACGACGTCCAGGACGCCGTCGACGCGCTCGCGGGCGAACCGGCCCGGGGCGACGACCAGGATTCCTGAGAAGCGGTCGCAGCCCCCGTTCGTCGGCGGGGTCACCCACTCGTCTCGCGGTCTGTGCGATCGTGGAAGGACCATGCCCGATCCCTTCGTCCTCGCTGCAACCGCACCGGTCGGCTGGATCATCGTGGCGCTCGCCGTCTATGTGCTCGTCGGCATACCGGTGGTGTTCTGGGGTCTCGCCCGCACCGGCAAACGGGGCCTCGCCTGGGTGTTGCTTCCCGTTCTCAGCGGCATCGCCACGACCGCGCTGTGGCTGTACGTGCACCAACCGGGGTACCGGTGAGCACCGCGCGCACCCACGGTCCGGTGACCGCCCAGATCCGTCTTCCCGACCAGTCCGCGGTGCGACTCGAGGGTGTGACGGTCCGGCGCGGGGTGCACCGCGTGCTCGACGACGTCGACCTGTCGATCGAACGCAACATCTGTTTCGGGATCGCCGGGAACTCGTCCGAATCGCTCGGGATGATCGCGGACCTGATCGCCACCGTCCGGAGCCCGGCCACCGGGTCGGTCCACGTCCTCGGATTCGACGCGGCGACCGACGCCGACCAGATCCGCCGGCGACTCGGCCACCTCCCGCATCCGCACAACGTGCCCGCACACCTGCGCGTCGACGAGTTCCTCTCGCTCCGGGCCGCCGCGCTCGGCGTACCCCGTGAGAACTGGGATTCGACGATCGAGACGCTGTTGACCCTGGTCGGCATCGCCGGTCGCCAGGGAACGTTCACCGACCAGTTGTCACCGGGCGCCCGACAGCTCCTCGGCGTGGCCGGCGCGCTCGTCAACGATCCCGGGATCGTCGTGCTCCACGAACCCACGACGGGCCTCGACGCCCGCGCCGCGGGCCGACTGTGGAACATGCTGCACCGGCTCACCGACGTGTCGCGGACGATCGTCGTGTGCAGTCGTCACCTGTCGGAGCTGTCTGCCGGCTGCGCCCGGATCGCGGTCGTCGACGACGGACGCATCGTCGACACCGGCCCGCCGACCGACGTGCTCGGACGGCTCGGCGGCGCCCGTCGGATCAGAGCCCGCCTCGCGAACGGTGTCGTCCGCACCCACACGGTTCCCGATGCAGCGGCGCAGGCGGCACTGTTGAAGAAGTTGGTGGCCGCCGGCCTCGACCTGATCGAATTCGCCGAGGTCGCGCCCGAACTCGACGACCTCCGGCTGGGTTCGTCCGAGCCGGTCACGTCCGAAGGCGAGCCGAAGCGATGACCATCGAGGACCGCACCGGCGAGGTCGTGGGCAATCCGGTCCGCCGCGATGCGCTGTTGCGGTCGCTGCGGTCGAACGGCAACGCCGTGATCCTCGGCGTTTGGAGTGCGCTCGTCGCCGCGGTCGGGATCGCGGTGCTCGTCGACCGCATCGGCCTCGGCAAGCCGTTCCGCGCCGGTGACGGCAGCGCCGACGTGGTGGGAGCGTCGCTCGGCCAATGGTGGATCGTGACCCTCACGATCGGCACGATCCTCGTCGCGGTGGTGCTGGCCGCCGTCGGCTGCGCGGCCGCCGGGGAGCGGCATCGCCTCCAGGCGTGGTCGGCCACCCTGGTCGGGCCGTGGCGCATCACGATGGGTGTCTGGCGGGCGCAGCTCGCGCTCATCGTGTTGGCGCTCGTGCTCGCGCTCCCCGTCGGCGGCGTCGCGCTCGCACTCGGAGGCACGACCCTCCGCCAGTGTGGCATCGCCCTGCTCGCCGCCGCGATCGGCGGCGCGTCGGCGAGTGCGTTGACGATCGCGCTGGCGTGCCGGGCCCGGCGGGTGATCGCACCGCTGGTGACGTCGCTGGTGATCATCGCCGGGGTCTTCGTCGTGCCGTACGCGTCGCACGTGGCGCGCGACCGCCCCACCGGCGACCCGGCGATGGCGGTCGTCCCGGTGGTCGGGGCCGCCGACGCCGTCGCACCGCTGCCGGCGCCGACGTCGCGTTTCGGTACCGACTGCGCCGCCGGGGGGTGCGGATGGGACGCTGCCGACGCGGCCGATGCCCCACTCGTGGGTTTGCGTTCGACCGTGCGTCCGTGGAGCGGTCAGGTACCGCCCTGGGGCTGGACGACCATCGGCGCCGTGGCCGTGACGATCGTCGCGCTGTTCGTGACCCGTCTGCGGATCGCCCGCCCGCCTCGCCGTTGAGTCGCACCGAACGCCGTCGGCGGACCGGAGCGGCGGGTCACCGACCGGAGTGGCCGAACCCGCCGGTTCCCCGCTCGGAATCATCGAGTCGGTCGCTCTCGACGAAGTCACACCGGGCGACCTGTTGGACGACCAGTTGGGCGATCCGGTCACCGCGCCGCACCTGGTAGGCCTCGTGCGGGTCGGTGTTCACCAGGAGCACCCGGAGCTCGTCGCGGTAGCCCGAGTCGATCAGGCCGGGCGTGTTCAGACAGGTCACGCCGTGCCGCAACGCCAGACCGCTGCGGGGCTGCACGAATCCCGCCCATCCGGCAGGGATCGCCACCGCGATGCCGGTTCCCACCAGCGCGCGCCCCCCGCCGGGCTCGAGCAGCACGTCCTCGGTCGCCCGCAGGTCGGCGCCGGCGTCGCCGGCGCGCGCATAGGTCGGCAGATCGATGGTGGGATCCAACCTGACGACGGGAACCTCGGGCACCGCAAGAGCGTACCGACGCGGCGAGCGTCGTCGGCGCTCAGCCCGACCGGTCCGCGGTCCCGCTCGACTCGTCGGTCTCGAACGCCACGCGCATCCGCTCGATGCTGCGGCGCAGCAACCGCGAGACGTGCATCTGGGAGATGCCGAGTCGTTCCGCGATCAGCGACTGGCTGCGTCGATCCCAGAAGTACATGCGGAGGATGAGTGCCTCGCGGGGCGGGCATTCGTCGATCAGACGCGTGATCATGAGTCGGTCTTCGACCCCGTCCAGCGACCCGTCGTCGGACCCGAGGATCGCGTCGGCCCCGTGGCGCGGGCCGTCGTCGCTCCCCGGCGCCGCACCGAGGATCGGCTGGGTGTTGAAGGCGCCTCCGGCGTCGATCGCTTCGACGATGTCCTCGTCGGCGGCGCCCACCGCCTGGGCCAGCTCGCCGATCGTCGGGCTCCGTCCGAGTTGCGTGGCCAGACGCTCGATGGCCGCGTTGACCGCCAGGTGGAGCTCCTGTACCCGCCGTGGCACACGCAGGTCCCACGAGCGGTCACGAAAGTGGTGCTTGATCTCGCCGACGATGGTCGGCGCCGCGTACACGTCGAAAGGGATGCCGCGCTCGGGATCGAAGCGATCCACGGCATGGATGAGCCCGATCGACGCGACCTGATACAGATCGTCGTACGGCACGCCGCGTCGGGCGAAGCGTGCGGCGAGACGCCGCGCGAGCGGCAGGTGCCGCTTCACGAGCCGTTCCCGCAGGTCGGGGCTTCCGCTGCGGTGATAGTCCGCGAATCGTGCCCGGCGTTCGGGTCGCCTCCCCGTGGAGACAAGCTGGAGTGGCATGTCAACCTTCCCTTCCGACTTCGTGCTCGGGCGTGGATCCCCGAACGTCGCCGCTCGCATCGCCCCTGGTGAAATGCATCGTGACACCCGGTGCGCCCCGACCGGCAAGGTCGATGGTGTACGAGGTGGTCGTCGCCTCCAGAATCCTCGCCGAGTCGTCGTCGACCCCCGCCGCCGGCGTCTCGGCTTCGAGCCGGACCGCTGCCGCGATCGATCGGGGTCCGACCAGGAAGTCGGCGACCAGTCGCGGCCGGTCACTGCCCGACCCGCCTCCGTCGTCGGCCGGTGCGCCGATCAGGATGCGGATCGACTCGGACACGGCGATCCGGACGTCTTCGACCTGATCATGGTCGAACCCGCACTGGGCCGCGAGCTGCGTCGCCGCCAGACGGATCAACGGACTCGACGTCGCCGTCGCCGGAACCTGGATGACGATGTGATCCTCGGTCATGAGTACCGAAACGTCCTGAAATGAGCGGAGATAATACGATGCACCGAGAGGAGAAACCTCTCGCTCCGTATTTGACCACTCCGATCCGAAAGAATCAAGGGGTTTCGCGATTCAGCGGTTCCGCCAGGTCTCCAGGTCGGGAACCTGGGCCGCCACCGCGCCGATGCCGTCCCAGAGCAACCGCGTGAGATCGTCGACGAGTTCCGCCCGGGGAATCGCCGGACGGGCGACCCAGTCGTCGCCGGCCAGATGCACCATTCCCACGATGCCGTAGGCCCACGGTCGCGCCGGCGCCGTGTCGAGGCCGGCCGCGCGGAACGCCTGGGCGAGCGTGCGGGCGATCACCGCGGCCAACCGGTCGACGAGCGTCGACAACGCGGCGCCCCGCGGCGGGATCCGTGACGTGAGGAACCGGTACAGGCTGGGATCGTCCTCGATCGTGTCGACGTAGGTGTCGATCGAGCGGCGCAGCAGCTCGATCGGTTCTTCGGCCGAGTCGAGGATCACCGCCAGACGGTCGGCCAATTGCCCGACGAACCGTTCGGCCAATGCCTCGACCAGCCCTTCGCGGTCGCTGAAGTGGCGGTACAGGATCGGCTTGGACACCCCGGCCGCCTGGGCGATCGCATCCATCGACGCGGTCGGCCCCTCGTCGCTGATCACCGCGATCGCCGCATCGAGGAACTGCTCGCGGCGCACCGCCCGGTCACGAGCACGATCCACGGGAGTCCTTCGCCCTCCGCCCGATCCTCGGCCGCTCCGCGACGAAGCGGTCACGGCGACACCGGAGCCGGCCGCGCATGGCGAAGCGCCCACGCGTACATCGCGATGCCCGATGCCACGCCCGCGTTCAGCGAACGGGTCGAGCCGTACATGGTGATCGAACAGACCCTCGACGCGGTCGCGCGGGCCTGCTCCGACAGCCCCGGTCCCTCCTGACCGAACAGCAGCACGCAGGCTTCGGGCAGCGGTGTGTCCTCGAGCGGGGTCGACCCGGGGAGGTTGTCGATCCCGATCACCTCGAGTGAGGCCCCCCGGGCCCAGACCACGAACGCTTCGGTGTCGTCGTGGTGGGTGACGTGCAGGTAGCGGTCGGTGACCATCGCGCCACGGCGATTCCAGCGGCGACGCCCGATGATGTGGACCCCCGCCGCGTTGAAGGCGTTCGCATTGCGCACGACGGTACCGATGTTCAGGTCGCTGGTCCAGTTCTCGATCGCGACGTGGAACGGATGCCTCCGGGTGTCGAGGTCGGCGACGATCGCCTCGACGCTCCAGTACCGGTACCCGTCGACGACGTTGCGGCGGTCGCCGCGGGCGAGCAGGTCCGGATCGTAACGCTCGCCGCTCGGCCACGGTTCGGGATGCGGCCCGACGCCGACCTCGCGGTCGGCGTCGGTCGCGACCGGGTCGACCGCCGGGGTCATCGTGGCCGTTCGGGATCGAAGGGACCGCGGCCCATCTGCTCGCGCACCGGGGTCACCGGTGGGTTCACGAGGCTGCGTCGTTGCCAGTTCGCGCCGTCGACCACCAGGGTGTGCCCGGAGATGAAGCGGGCATAGGGGGAGGCGAGGAACGTCGCGGCCCATCCCAGCTCGCGTCGCTCCCCGGATCGAAGCGCCGGTTGACGATCGTCGGTGCCCGGTACCCGGTCGAGGTTCGTGGCGATGTCGTCGGTCATGTCCTCGTGCGGGAACAGACCCGGCACGAGACCGTTGACCTGGATCCCGTACGGTCCCCATTCGACCGCGAGCGTCTCGGTGAGGTTCTTCACGCCCGCCTTGGCCGCGGCCGAATGCGCGAACCCCGGGCCGCCGGTCCAGGCGTACGACGCCCCGACGTTGATGATCGAGCCGGGCGTTTCGGCGGCGAGATGGCGGCGGGCGAAGGCACGGCTGCACAGGTACGTGCCGGTCAGGGTGATGTCGACGACGCTCCGCCACGCGTTCGGGCTCATGTCCTCGGCCGGCACGGGAAAGTTCGCCGCGGCGTTGTTGACGAGCACGTCGGGAAGGCCGAAGGTCTCGGCGGCGTGGGTGAACGCGCGGTCGATCTGCTCGGCGTCGCGGATGTCGCAGGTGACGGTGGTGCCGACCGCGCCGGTCGCGGCGAACATCGCCTCGGCCGCGGCGAGGTGCTCGTCGGATCGGCTCGCCACGACGAGGTGCGCCCCGAGGCGGCCGAACTCCGCGGCGATCGCCTTGCCGAGTCCGGTGCCGCCGCCGGTCACGAACACGACGCTGCCGGCGAACGTGCCCGCGGGCAGCGCCGACGTGCCGGCCGGCGGCGGCGCGGGCAGTCCGGTCAGCTCGCCCATGGCGTCAGCTCCCCGTGTAGTGCCCGGGCCGACCTTCGGCGCGGGCGGCCCTGAACTCGGCGAAGTCATCACTGCGGTTCAGGAACGTCTGGTAGATCAGCTCGTCGTCCATCGAGGCCCGCACCGCGGGACGGAGCTGGTGGGCGACGACCGTGCGGGCGAGTTTCACGGCGACGGCCGGCGTTGCGGCGATCTGTTCGGCCATCGCCCGGACGGTCGCATCGAGCTGGTCGGCGGGCACGACCCGCGACACGATGCCGTGGGCGAGCGCCTCGTCGGCTTCCATGACCCGGCCGGTGAGCACGAGGTCGGACACCACGCCGTGACCGCACATCTGGGCAAGGACCGCGACGCCTCCCGTGTCGGGGATGACGCCGTGGCCGAGTTCGGGCAGACGGAACCTGGCGCCTTCGGCTGCGACGCGGATGTCGGCGAGCAGCGCCCGCTGGAACGACCCACCCATCGTCCAGCCCTTGCAGGCGACGATCACCGGCGCATCGAGGTCCCAGAGTTGCTGGATCCCGCGGTGGCCGCGGCGCATGAGTTCGTGATGCGACAACTCCACCTGCAGCGTGCCGATGGCTGCGGTGTCACGTCCGGACGAGAACGACCGGCCCTCGCCCCGCCAGATCACCGCCCGCACTTCGGCGTTGGTCTTCAACTCGGCGAGGATCGCGAACAGCGCGGCGTCCATGTCGTCGTCGAAGGCGTTGTGTCTGGCGTCGTTGTCGTTGGTGATCGTGGCGATCGGGCCATCGATCTCGCAGCGGATCCGCTCGGTCATCGCCCGTGGGATCTCCTGGTTCGGGTCGGTGTTCCGACGATGAGGTGCGAAACGATCACCGCCGTCACAGTACGCGCTCGCCGATCACGCCAGGTGTTACCATCCGTAACCTCATCGCCTCGACCCCGGAGGAACCCCGTGCCTGCATTCCTGAGTGACGACTGGATCATCGCGGCCAAGAAGGTGCAGGCCGACTCGACCGACCTGGGCGAGCCGGCCGTGTCGGTACGGATGAACCTCGACGTGACCGGTGCGCCCGCCGAGATCGCCTCGGGCGAGGTCGAGGCCCACCTCGACACCAGCGGCGGGCAACTCGACCTCGACGTCGGTCACCTCGACGACCCGGAGATCGCGATCAAGATCGACTACGAGGTGGCAAAGGAGATCCTGGTCGACGGGAACTCCCAGGCCGGCGTGAACGCCTTCATGGCGGGCAAGGTCAAACTGCTCTCGGGCGACCTTGCCAAACTGATGACGGTCGCGCAGGGCATCGAGAAGATCGTCTCTCCCGAGATCGCCCGCCGCCTCGAGGACATCACCGACTGACGCTCCCGCTCCACCGCGACCCGGCGCGCCCTCGGCGGACCACCGCGGCCGCTCAGGGTTTCGGCGGCAGGCCGAGCAGCGCTGCGGAACGGTGGTAGAGGTCGGCCACCCGGGCGCGGACCTGGGCCCGCTCGGTCACCTCTTCGGCGAAGGGGATCTCGATCTCACGGGTTCCGTCGCGAACGGTGACCGAAAATCGTGCCGCCGACGTCGTCATGCCGACGAACGTCGCCGCCGTCGCGTCCTCACAGGCCCCGAGCCCACGACAGATGACGACGTTGTCGTCGACATGGTCGGTGTTCATGTGGCGGGCGACCGCCGCCACCACGTCGTCGCCGAGCCAGCCTGCGTCGCTCATGCCGGTTCCTCGAGCTGGGCGAAGATCTCGGTGTTGAACCGGTACGCCTCGAGGACCTCCGCCACGATCCGTTCCTGTTCGGCGTGGTCCCACGGCGCCTCGTCGAGCCGGCGGCGGTAGTCGTTCTTCCAGGCGTCGGGGTCCTGCACCTTCGGGAAGTCGTAGAACGCCGTCCCGTTCGATGCGTCGAGCTCGAACACCGCCTCGATCCGCGACCCGACGTGGAAGCCTCCCGACAGGTCGCCCAGGTACCGCACGTACTGGTGCGCCACCCACCCGGCGGGCCATTCGTTGCCGACCTCACGGATCCGGTCGCAGTACTCGAGCGTCGCGGGCACCGGCAGCGCCTCGGGGCGTTCCTGCCAGTCCGGCCCGAGCACCGCGACGACGTCACGCTCGAGTGCGGGCAGCCGGACCACGTCGTCCCGGACGAACTCCCCCGCCACGTCGTCCATCGACATCGCCCAGTTGAACGACTCCAGCGCCTTGTAGATCGCTCGGTGCTGGACGACGAGCCGACCGTAGGCCTCGACGGGAAGTTCCCCGGTGAGCAGCGCCCCGAGAAATCCGCTCCGCTCCGCCCCACGGTGTGCACCGGCGGTCGCCATTCTGATCGTCTCCGAGAAGGCGGTCGTGGTGGAACCCTCGGTTACTACTGACATGTACCGGCACCTGCCTAGGTGTAGAAAGTTTGTGCACGTAAAGATGTAAGGGGTACTTTACACAGATTCCCGCTCCCCGAGGAGAACCCGGCATGACGAAGCTCCGATCGACCCGACCGGCACGGCACCTCGTTGCCGTGTCGTCCGCGCTCCTGTTGGGGGTGGTCGCCCTCGTCGGTCCACTGCCCGCAGGCGCAGCCGACACGTGGACGACATCACTCACCGTCGTCACGGCGAACCAGACCGAAGGCCTGACCCTGCAGGTGCAGGGATCCGGCTACGTCGATCTGCCGAATGCGTCCACCGGTGCGCCCAACATGGGGGTCTACGTCGCGCTCCGTGACCCGGCGACCATGACCGACGACGCCATCAACGACGACAACGGTCTCGTGCCGGCGCTCACCTACATCCCGAAGGCCGCGATCATCGGCGGCAACTGGACCCGGACCCTCACCGCCACCGCGGCCGACATCGACGTCGACGCAGCCTGGGAGGTCATCGTCTGGTCGGCTCACGGCAACATCACCGACGCCACGCTCCTCGACACCGTGCCCGTGACACTGACCGATGCACAGAAGGCGGCGCTCGACCCGGGTTGGATCCCGCCTGCGACCACGACGGTGCCTTCCACCACGCCGACCACGACGGCACCGAGTGCGTCCACCACCGCGCCGACCACGACGGCACCGAGCGCCTCCACGACAGCCCCTGCGACGACGCGGCCGTCCAAGCCCTCGCCGACGTCGCCGGGAGCGACGACCGGCCCCCGCTGTGTCACCGAGACGGTGAACGGCACGGCCGGCAGCCCGCAGATGAGCTGGAGTGTGAAGTCGTCGTTCGTGAGCTACATCGAGAGTGCCGTGGCGAAGGGCACGGTCGAGACCAGCGGCGGCGTGGTGCGCACCGGCAACGGGTTCGATTGGCCCACCGGCTCGGGCCGGCTCGACCCGTCCGGCCATGGCACCTGGGCGTTCCCCGGCACGGTGCGTTTCTCGGGCCATGACGGCGCGCTGAACCTGGCGCTCTCGAACCTGCGGGTGCAGGTGTCCGGCTCGAATCACGGCGTGCTCGTCGCCGACGTCCGGTCCACCGACATGGACGGGAACGACGTCGGGGGGACGAACGTCGCCCTCGCAGACCTGAGCTTCCCGCAGGTGTCGCCGAGCGGCGGGACCGCCACCGTCACCCTCACCGCGGCCGGGGCGAAGGCGTTCGCGAGCTACTACGAAGCGGGCGAGACCCTCGACCCGCTCACCGTCCGGACGTCGGGTGGCGGCACCCGGACCGTCGAGGTCTGCTACGACGCCCAGGGCGACGTCGTGAGCCGGACCCCGGTGTCGGGCGGCCCCGGTGGCGGCACGTTGGCCGCGACCGGAAGCGACGACATCGGCCTGGTGCGGGCGGGCATCGCGCTGATCGGCGTCGGTGCCGCGGCCTGGTTCGCTTCCACCCGCCGCCGGCGGTCGACGGTGCGGTCCGCGTGATCACCGGACCCGACCCGAAGCGGGCGGCTCGGCAGAGAGGCTCGACCAGGGCGGCGGGCGTCGCCTTGGCCATCACGCTGATGCTCGGCGGCTGCGGATCCGGTTCGGCGAGGTCGGGCACCGCCGAGGGTTCGACGACCTCGGCCGGCGGACCGCCCACCACCGCAGCCGGAGCAGCGCCGACTGCCGCGCCGGGCGCCGTCGACGCCCTGACGATCGAGGGTGCGACCGAGGCCGCGGACGTGCCGGACGTCGAGCCACCCGCCAGCGCCGCCGTCCCGCAGTTGCCGACGACCGTGACCGACGTGAACGGCAGGTCGATACGGGTCACCAGCGCGGAACGGGTGATCGCGCTCGACCTGTACGCGACGTTGACCGACACGATGATCGGGCTCGGGCTTGCCGACCGGTTGGTCGGACGGGCCGGGTCCGACACCCAGTCGATCCTCTCCGAAGTGCCGGTGGTCAGCCGCGACGGGCTGGAGCTGAACACCGAGGCCGTGCTCGGACTTCATCCCGATCTCGTCCTCACGAACCTCACGATCGGCTCCGAGCGCGTGTACGCCCAACTCGAATCCGCCGGGATCACGGTCGTGCGCTTTCCCGAGGTTCCCGCCATCGCCGACATCGCCAGATCGATCCACACGGTCGGCGAGGTCTTCGGCCTGACCGCCGACGCCGACCGGTTCGCGGCGCGAACCCGGGCCGCCCTGCGCGAAGCGCGCGCCACGGTCGAGTCGCTGCAGGCCGCGACGCCGCGCCCACCGCGGGCGATCGTGCTGTACGTGCGTGGCCGTTCGGGGCTGTTCTTCATCTTCGGTCCCGACTACGGCGCCGCGGACGTGCTCGCCGAACTCGGTCTCGACGACGTGGCCGGCGACAGTGGCATCACCGACCTCGCACCCGCGAACGCCGAATCACTCGTCAGCCTCGACCCCGAGATCATCCTCACCATGTCCGACGGCATCGAGTCCACCGGCGGGATCGACGGACTGATGGCGCGACCGGGGGTCGCGGAGACCACCGCGGGTCGCAACGGGCGGATCGTGATCGCCGGCGACGACCAGTTGCTCTCCTACGGCCCCCGCACCCCCGCAAATCTCGAGGCGCTCGCCCGGGCGATCTACACCGATGCCTCGAGTCGCTGAGCAGGCCCGCGGCCCTGCGCGCGTTCACGCGCCGGCGCCCACCGCGGCGAACCAACCGCCGGCGTCCGCACCGACCCGGACCCGGCGCCGACGTGCGGTGATCACGGGCGTCGTGCTCGGCGCCGCGCTCGTCGTCAGCCTCGTCGCATCGGCGTCGATCGGACAGTTCCACGCGTCTCCGGCGGACGTGCTCGGCTCACTCTGGAACGGGCTGATCCACGGCGTCGACCCCGGCCGGTCACAGGTCGACGGGGTGCTGTGGTCGATCCGTTTTCCGCGCGCGGTGCTGGCCGCGCTGATCGGGGCATCGCTCGCGGTCGCCGGCGCGGTGATGCAGGGCGTGTTCGCGAACCCGCTCGCCGAACCGAGCATCATCGGCGTGAACGCGGGTGCGTCGGTGGGCGCCGCGATCGTGTTCGTGTTCGGTTTCTCCCAGACCGCCGTGTGGTCGCTGCCGCTCGCGGCCTTCGTCGGCGCGGTGGGAACCGCGTTCGCGGTGTGGGGGCTTTCACGGGTGGGTGGCGCGGCGTCGGTGCTCACCCTGATCCTCACCGGCATCGCGGTGAACGCCGTCGCGGTCGCGGTGACCAGTTTGTTGATCTTCATGGGTGACCGGTCGTCGCGTGAACAGGTCGTGTTCTGGCAGCTCGGTTCGCTCGCCGGCGCCCGTTGGGTCGACGTCGGCACGACCGCGGCGGTCTTCGCCTGCGGTTTCGTCGCCTGTCTGGTGATCCGCCGCCAGATCGACGTGCTCGCCCTCGGCGACGCCGCCGCCTCGTCGACGGGGGTGTCGGTGGAACGGCTCCGGTTCGGCGCGCTCGTGCTCGTGTCGGTCCTCACCGCCGCAGCGGTG
This sequence comes from Actinomycetota bacterium, assembly GCA_040255725.1. Lineage (GTDB taxonomy): Bacteria > Actinomycetota > Acidimicrobiia > Acidimicrobiales > Iamiaceae > JAFDWI01. The sequence goes on along the minus strand of JBDZVK010000013.1, from coordinate 5,179 downwards.
GCGTTCGCCGGGGTGATCGCCTTCGTCGGTCTGATCGTGCCGCACGCGCTGCGCCTGGCGGTCGGACCGTCGCACCGCCACCTCGTGCCGCTGTCGGCGCTCGGCGGTGCCGTGCTGCTCAGCATCGCGGACGTCGCCGCCCGGACGGTCGTGCCGTTCGCGGACCTGCCCATCGGCATCTTCACCGCCGTGGTCGGCGGCCCCCTGTTCCTCGTGATGCTGCGCCGGACGCTCAGCGGCTACCGGCTGGGTCGTTAGATGCCGGCGCTCGAGGTGACCGGGGCGACCGTCGAGGTGGGCGGGTCGACGATCCTCGACGAGGCGGACCTCACATTGGAGAGCGGCGAGGTCACGATCGTCATCGGGCCCAACGGCGCCGGCAAGTCGACGCTGCTCGGGGTCGCCGCGGGAGAACGCCGGCCCCGGGCGGGCACGGTGCGCATCGGCGGTGTCGATCTCGCCGGCCTGTCGGTCACGCAGCTCGCCAAGCGGCGGGCGGTCATGCCCCAGGACACGACCGTCGCCTTTCCCTTCACGGTGCGGGAGGTCGTGGCGATGGGCCGTACGGTCTGGAACGACCGGGCCGGCGCGGAGGACGCGGTGGCGATGGATGCGCTGGAGACGATCGGTCTCACGTCGTTCGCCGATCGGTCGATCACGACGCTGTCGGGCGGCGAGACCCAGCTCGTCGCGTTCGCGCGGGTGATCGCGCAGGTCACGCCCGTCGGCGAGTCGAGTGTGGTGCTGCTCGATGAGCCGACCGCAGCGATGGACGTCGCTCACGCCGAGGCGACCCTCGTCACCGCACGCCTGCTGGCGTCACAGGGTGCCGCCGTGGGGATCGTGCTGCACGACCTCGACGCGGCCGCGGCCTACGCCGACCGGCTCGTGTTGCTGCACCGGGGTCGGGTGCGCAGCACCGGCGCCGTCGGCGAGGTGTGCGTGGAGTCCCTGCTCAGCGAGGTCTACGGTTCGCCGATCGAGGTGTACGACCACGCCGGCGACATCCGGGTCGCGCCGCGCCGCCGGTTCGAGCCCGCCTGACCCACGTCACCTCACCGTCGGCGCGGCGCGTCACACCCCGACGTTCGACGTGGTCAGTCGGTGGTCGGGGCGCCGTGGCGACCGGCGCCACCGGCGAACCGGGCGGCCCCTTCGAGTGTCTCGCCACTGGCGATCGTGGCGATGCCCAGGCGGTACTCCGCGACGAGCGCGGCCGGCTCGTCGAGTGACCACTGGTCAAGCGCCGATGCCCGGTCGCTGCGCAGGCAACCCTGGGGCAGCGCCGCGAGCCGTCGAGCGAGCTCGACCGCGTCGTCGAGCGCGGCACCCGACTCGGCCAGACGGTTGGCGAGCCCGATCGCGAGCGCTTCGTCGCCGCTCACACCTCGTCCGGTGAGGATCAGGTCCATCGCCCGCGACTGCCCGATCAGCCGTGGTAGTCGGATCGTGCCGCCGTCGACGAGGGGCACCCCCCACCGACGGCAGTACACGCCGAACGTCGCGTCGCGCGCGGCGACCCGAAGGTCACACCAGATGGCCAGTTCCAGCCCCCCGGCAACGGCGAACCCCTCGACGGCGGCGATAACCGGCTTCGTCAAGTGCAGGCGTGTCGGCCCCATCGGGCCTGGCCCGTCCTCGGTCACGAGGTTGCCCTGCCCCGTCGAGATCGCCTTCAGGTCTGCGCCGGCACAGAACGTCCCGCCCGCCCCGGTGAGCACCGCGACCGACAGCCGCTCGTCGGCGTCGAAGTCGACGAATGCGGCCTCGAGCGCCGCGGCGGTGGCACGATCCACGGCGTTGCGCCGTTCGGGACGGTCGATCGTGACGACCCGGACCGGTCCGTCGTCGACGACGTCGACGGTTTTCCCGGTGGTCACCAGCTTCCTCCTCCTCCGCCGCCTCCGCCGCCACCGACGCCGCCTCCGCCGCCCGACGACGACGGGGCCGTGCCCGCGGAGGTCATCGACGACGACAGGCTCGACGCGACGAGCGCCGTGGACAACCCCGGGGTGGACGGCGCCAGACCGGCCTGTTGCACCGCCGCGGTCCAGTGGTCGACCTCGTCGAGCGCGATCGCCCACGCCGTGTACTCGCGCAGCACGCCACGTTCGGCCGCCTGACGCACGTGCTCGGCTTCGGAGGCCGCGATGAAGCGGCGGAACGATTCGACTCGAAGCCACGTCGCCGAGCCGGCCGGGGTACGCACGTGCAGTTCCCACGCCCGGATCACCGCAGCGAGCGCAGCGCCGACGACGAGTGAGCCCAGGCCGACCCCGACCAGTCCCAGGGTCGCGTGCGTGGTCGCGGCGTTCGCGGCCGCGACGGCAACGACGACGCCGACGACGACGCCCAGCACGCCGAGGAAGCGGGCCGACCGTGCCCGGCGCTCCCCAGCCGGCTCTGCGAACCCCGACGTGGTGTACCACTGGCGCATCTTCGCCGGGAGCGACGACCACATCGACGTGAAGTCCTTGTCGTAGGTACCCAGAGTGATCGACTCGCGACCGGCGAAGGCCACCTCGAGCAGCGCGACGGTGTCGGGGTCGGCCGCCGATGCGACACGTCGCAGGACGGGCCTCTTCGGATCGGTCTCGTCGATCTCGACCTGTCCGTTCACCGCGGCGCCGAGCAACCAGGCGACCGAATCCCGCGGCGCGGCAGTTTCGGTCGCGACCACTCCCCCCTGCCATGCGGCCAGGCCCCGCGGCGGCGCGAACTCGGTCGTGGTCCACTTGTCGAGTTCGGTGTCGTCCACACGGGTCACACCCGGCGGCGCACCCGATCCCGACCCGGCACCCGACTCCGGCGGCGCAGCGAATGCCAGGTCGGCCGCCGCGCCGGTACTCGCCGGTCCGGCCATCACCCAGTCGCGCCCCGCCCGCCGGAACAGGCGACCGACGAACAGCCCCGCGAGGACCATCGCGATGGTGCCGGTCGCACCGAGCACGAGCGGGCGCTGCGACCACTTCAGCGGATCGGCCTCGGCGACGACCGAACGAGCCGACGGCGCGGCGGCGAGTGCGGCACCACGTCGGGCGTACACGGTGACGCCTTCGCCCGAGTCGAGATGGCCGTGGCTCACCTCGAGCCGGCCGGGGACGCTCTGGGTGACCGCGCAGTCGTCGATCGAGCCACTGGATCCGACGTTGCAGGTCGGGTCCTCCCAACGCCAGGGCGCCATCAGATCCAACTCGACCCGGTCGATCGGCACGTCCCAACTCGCACCCACCCCGTCCCACCCGAACCGGCCGTCACCCAGGTCGACGGTGCCCAGGGGGTAGTCGATCGTGTAACGGTGGTCGCCGCTGATCTCGGTGTCGGGGTCGCCGATCTTGAGACGGATCCCGGTTCCATCGGGCAGCACCGAGAACGTTCGGGTGTTGTCGGAACTGACCTGCACGGCCGATGCGTCGGTGTACGCGACGTCGGGGAGCACCCGGTAGATGCCGTGCCGCTTCTCGTCGAAGTGGTACAGGATCGACTCGTGCACCACGGCATCGCCACCCGCCGAGACCGTCGCCGTGGCCCGGAAGTGCCGGATCGACTCCGGCCGACTCAATGCTGCGACGAGCGCGAGCACACCACCGGCGACCACCGCGATGATCACCAGTGCGGCGACGCCCCAGGCACGACGCCGTTGCTTGTTCATCGCGACGACCCTAACGGTTCGACTCGTTGCGCGATGGCGTGAGAGCAGCGCCCGCTCACGTGTCGTCAGCGAACGCGCCGGCGGCTCAGGGCTCGGGTCCTGCGCCGGTCACCGCGGCCGCCGACACGGCTCCGGGACCGCAGCCGTCGCACCATCGACGAGAAGGGGACCGACGCCATCGGGGTCGACGAGTGGAGCGTCGACTCGCCCACGCCCGCTCGTTTGCGCTAGATCGTTGACCATGACCGGTCACGAACCCGTTTCCGCCGCCGACGCCCTGCACCGCCTCCTGGACGGAAATCGCCGCTTCGTGAACGGGTCACCCCGGGTCGCACCGGTCACGCCCGAGCGCCGCGCCGAGTTGGTCGACGACGGCCAGCATCCGTTCGCGACCGTGTTGGGCTGTGTCGATTCGCGGGCGCCGCTGGAGGACGTGTTCGACGTGACCGTCGGCGACATCCTGACGATCCGCACGGCCGGCCAGGCGCTGGAGGGCGCCGCTCTCGGCAGTGTCGAGTTCGGACCGGTCGCGCTCGGCACCGAATTGGTGGCCGTGGTCGGCCACACCCAGTGCGGCGCCGTGGGCGCCGCGATCGCCCCGGAGCGGCCCGGTGGGGCGCTCGGCGATCTGGTGGGTGAGATCAGCGCTCGGCTCACCGACGACGAACGGGCCGACTACGCGCTTGCGGTGCACGCCAATCTGGCCGCGACGGTGGCCCGTCTGCGGGCGCTGGAATCGATGGTGCTCCCCGACGGCCGTCCGCCGGTCGTCGTCGGGCTGCTCGACGATCTCGCCACCGGAGAGGTGAGCGTCGTCGACGACGGCGGCCTGGACGTCGGCGATACGTCGGCCTGACCCCGGCGGTCGTCGGCGTCGAGTCGTCGCGCCCGCGGGCGCGGCGTCGAAACCACGGCTTCGGCGTGTCGGCCTTCGGTCGAGTCGTCGCGCCCGCGGGCACGGCGTCGAAACCACGGCTTCGGCGTGTCAGTCTTCGGTCGAGTCGTCGCGCCCGCGGGCACGGCGCCGCCGCGTCGGCAAGAATCGATGATGCCGACGTGCCGTCGACCTTCTGGAGTCCGCCATGCACAATCCCGACAGAGTGGTCGCCGCCGGCGCCTGGATGCTCGAGCACGGGCACCGGGCCGCGTTGAAACTCACCGGCGGCCGCTGGCCGAAGAAGTTGCTCGGCATGCAACCCGTCGAATTGCACACCATCGGTCGGAAGTCAGGACAGCGGCGTTCCACGATGCTGACGGCGCCCATCTGTGAGCACGACCGGATCGTGGTCGTCGCGTCGAAGGGCGGCCACAGCGATCATCCCGACTGGTACAAGAACCTCGACGCGAACCCCGAGGTCGAGGTCACGGTCGACGACGTGACCAAACCGATGACCGCCCGTACGGCGAGCGTCGAGGAGAAGGCCGATCTGTGGCCAAGAATCGTCGCGTCCTACAAGGGCTACGAAGGGTACCAGCGCAACACCGACCGCGAGATCCCCGTGGTGATCATGACCCCACGCTGACCGC
>JBDZVK010000250.1:2985-4116 GCA_040255725.1 Actinomycetota bacterium | reverse complement strand
TCCGCCGATGCCTTCGGCGTGCGCCGGAACGTCGACCGGTCGACGTCGACCAGCCCGAACCTGGGGGCGTAGCCGAATGCCCACTCGAAGTTGTCGAGCAGCGACCAGTACGTGTAGCCCTGCACGTCGATCCCGTCTCCGATCACCCGGAGCACCCCCTGGAGCGCCTGGTGCACGTAGTCGATCCGCTGGGTGTCGTCGTCGGTGCCGATCCCGTTCTCGGTGACCCACAGCGGTACACGTCCGCCCGTCACCTCCCAGGCACGGCGCAGCGTCGCCTCGAGTGCCTCGGGGCGGAACTCGTAGCCCATCACGAGCATCGGCACGCCTTCGGCCCCCTCGAACCGCTGCCCGTCGGCATCGATCCAGGTGCGGGAGTAGGCCTGCACGCCGAGGAAGTCGTCGCTCGTCACCGCGTCGAGGAACACGTCCTCCATGCCCCGCCGGATCTGTGCGAGCTTCTCGTCCCCGCCTGGAAGCGCGGCGTACTCCGCCATCGACAGCGTCAGACCGACCGGCACCCCGGGAGCCAGTTCGCGCACGACCTCGACGGCACGACGGTGCGCGTCGACGAAGTTGGCGTTGACCGCTCGGCGCACCGGAATGTCCTGACGTCCCGGCGGGAAGACGCCCGCCAGGTAGCCCATGGTCGCCACGATGTTCGGTTCGTTGATCGTGCAGACGGCACCGACCACGTCGCCCAGCGCCTCGGTGACCACCCGGCAGTAGCCGACGAACGCGTCGATCGTCGCCGGGTTCTCCCATCCGCCCGCGGCCGCGATCCACCGCGGGGTGGTGAAGTGGTGGTACGTGACCACCGGCATGATGCCGCGGTCGAGCAGGGCCTCGCACAGCGCACGGTACCGGTCGAGCGCGACCCGGGAGATCTCCCCGGAGGCGGGTTCGATCCGGCTCCACTCCAGCGAAAATCGGTAGGCGCCCAACCCCATCGCCGCCACCGCGTCGACGTCGTCGGCCCACCGGTGCCACGAGTCGCAGGCGTCACCGCTCGATTCGGCGCAGCCGGAGGTGTCGGTGTGCTCCCACTCCCACCAGTCGTTGTTCACGTTGCCACCCTCGATCTGGTGGGCGGCGGTGGCGGTGCCCCAGCGGAATCCGTCGGGGAAGGTC
>JBDZVK010000250.1:0-2885 GCA_040255725.1 Actinomycetota bacterium | reverse complement strand
GGTATGGGAAACTCGACCGATGCCCCAGGATGCCGTCGACCGGCTCGTCGCGTTGTTGGACCTCGAAGCGATCGAGGTGAACGTGTTCCGCGGGACCTCACCGGACGAGACCGTCCAGCGGGTGTTCGGCGGCCAGGTGGCGGGCCAGGCCCTCGTGGCCGCGGCCCGCACGACCGAACCGGGGTTCGGCGTGCATTCGCTGCACGCGTACTTCCTGCGCCCGGGTGACCCGTCGATCCCGATTCTCTACGAGGTCGACCGGATCCGCGACGGGCGCTCGTTCAGCACCCGGCGGGTCGTGGCGATCCAGCACGGTCGGGCGATCTTCAACATGTCGGCCTCGTTCCACACGCCCGAGGACGGCCTCGACCACCAGTTCCCCATCTCGGAGGTCACGCCACCCGAGGACCTCCCCGACTTCGCCACCCGTTGGGCGCCGTTCGCGGACGAACTCGGCGCCTGGTACACGCGTCCCCGACCGATCGACACCCGCCACGTCGACTGGTCGCCGCCCGATCGCCGCACCCGACTGGCGCCCTACCAGCGGGTCTGGCTCCGCGCTGACGGCATCCTGGGCGACGACCCGATGCTGCACGCGTGCGTGGTGACGTACGCGAGCGACATGACGTTGCTCGACACGACGCTGCTCCCCCACGGCGGCGACTACGACGAGAACCACCTGATGATGGCGAGCATCGATCACGTCATGTGGTTCCACCGGCCCTTCCGTGCCGATGAATGGCTCCTCTACCACCAGGACACCCCCAGCGCCTCGGACGGTCGGGGTCTGGCACGCGGCCTGCTGTACGCCCGCGACGGCCGGTTGGTCGCCTCGGTCGTCCAGGAGGGACTGATCCGGAGGACGTCGTGAACCGCTTGCGCAACGCTCCTACGCGCCCGGTCGGCGTGGGCGCGCGGACCCGTCCGCCATTCCGGGTCGCCGCGATCGCCCTGGCCGTGCTCGGCGTGGCGACGACCGCGTGCAGCAGCGGCCCCGACGGATCGTCGACCACCTCGAAGGTGCCGGTCACCGCGACGAAGGCGCCCGGCACCACCGGGTCCCGTCCCACCGCCTCGGGACTGCAGACCCCTGACACCCTGCCCGGTGGCGACTTCCCGTCGGTGGCCGACCCGGCACGCGACGGCGCGCTGGAGCGGGTGAAGGTCCGGCTGCGGACCGTCGCCGAGGCGAAGGAACCCACCGCGCTCGTCGCGCGACCGGGTCACCCCGACCAACTGTTCCTCGCCGAGCGGGCCGGCAGGATCCGACTCGTCACCCGGTCGGCGAACGGCGCCCTGACGGTACGACCGGGGATGCTCATGGACCTCACGTCGCTGGTCGCCACCGACGGCGAGAAGGGCCTGCTCGGGCTCGCTTTCGCTCCTGACGGCGACACGCTGTATCTCAGCTACAACATCGCCAACGGTGACTCGCGGGTCGACGAGGCGCCGGTGACCGGTCGGGCGGGCGCACCCCGACTCGGCTCCCGCACCAATCTGTTGAAGGTCGACCAGATGGGGACGAACTTCCACAAGGGCGGTGACCTCGCGGTCGGTGCCGACGGGATGCTCTATGCCGGGTTCGGCGACGGCGGTCCCCAGAACGACGCCGACGAGCACGCCCAGAACCCCGATCTGTTGTTGGGCAAGATCCTGCGCATCGACCCTGCGCACCCCGCCGACGGTCGCACCTACGGCATCCCCGCAGACAACCCGTACGCCTCGGGTGGCGGCGCGCCCGAGATCTACCTGACCGGGCTGCGCAATCCGTGGCGCTTCTCGTTCGACCCCGAATCGGGCGACCTGTGGATCGGCGACGTCGGCCAGAACACCACCGAGGAGATCGACCGCCTCCCCGACGGCCCGTTCCGTGCCGGACTGAACCTCGGCTGGAGCGGCTACGAGGGCACCGAGGTGTTCGAGAAGGGCCGGGTCGACGGCCCGACGGTGCCACCGATCTTCGAGATCTCCCACCACACGGGCGTCTGCTCGGTGACCGGCGGCGTGGTCTACCGGGGCGAGGCGATCGCCGCCCTCGACGGCGCGTACCTGTTCGCCGATCTGTGCCGTCCCGGGGTGCACGCGCTTCGGGCGACCACGCCTCGCGACGGCATCGGCCGGGTCACCGACGAACGGGCGCTCGACGGCGCCGAGGACGTCGGCAGCGTCATCTCGTTCGCGACCGATGCCGACGGTGAGGTCTACCTGCTCTCCCTCGACGGCGAGATCCGCCGTCTGGAACCCGCCGACTGACGATCGGGGCGTCGGCGTCGGCGGGCACGCGGCGGCGTCGGCTCAGGCGCCGCCCGAGTGGCGGTAGACGTTGGTCTCGCGTGCCACGAACCCGAGGCGCGCATAGAGCCGGTTCGCCGCCTCCCGGCTGGGTCGGGAGGTGAGGTCGACGGTGCGCGCGCCCCGGTCGTCGGCGATCTCGAGCGCACGTCGGTTCAGTGCGGCCCCCACGCCCCCGCCACGAGCCGACGCATCGACCACGACATCCTCGATCCAGGCACGGATCCCCGTGGGGATCCGGAAGACCACGAGGGTCAACGACCCGCGGATGGCGGCCTCACCGGTCAGCTCCGGATCGACCGCCACCAACAGCACCGTCGTGTCGGACGCCACGATCTCGGCCAGTTCCCCGGCGGTCGGCGGGGGTGAAGACGACGACAACTGCGGCGTGAGCCGCTGAAAGGCCGCGACCACCGCAGGGGTCACCTCTTCGAGTTCCCGGATCTCGATCATCGGGCCCGATCATCCCACGCGGCGGGCACGCCGACGCCACCGACGCCCGACCGCCTCGGTGCCGGTCAACGCGCCCAGGGTTCTTCGCGGGGCGGTTCGAAGTACACGTCGACGTCGCCACCGGCGAGGGCCGAGAACAC
>JBDZVK010000012.1:0-23461 GCA_040255725.1 Actinomycetota bacterium | reverse complement strand
TCGTCGGTCCGCAGTGGGGGGTTCACCTTGAACACCGGGTCGTAGGACGCGCAACAGGCGTGGGTGAGCACCAGATGGTGCGGGGTCGCCTCGGCGGTGACGTCGAGCCCCTCGGCCTTCGCGGCGCGGACCATGGCGACCGACCGGGCCGTCGACAGGTGCTGGAAGTGCATGCGGGCACCGGTGAGCCGGGCCAGCGCGAGGTCGCGCTGGACCATCAGCTCCTCGGCCTCCGCGGGTTGCCCGGCGATTCCGAGCCGGGCCGACCACTCCCCTTCGTGCAGGTGCCCGCCAGCGGCGAGCGCCGCGTCCTCGCAGTGCTGCGCGAGGGTCACCCCGAGCCCGCGTCCGTACTCCAGCGCACGGCGCATGAGCCGACCGTCCTGCACGCCGGTGCCGTCGTCGGTGAACAGCCGCACACCCAGATCCGCGAGTTCCCCCATCGGTGCCAGGGTCTCCCCGGCACGCCCGACGGTGATCGCCGCTGCGGTCGCCACCTCGCACGCCGCGTCCCGACCGGCGTCGAGGACCTGGCGCACCACGGCCGCCGAATCGACGGCCGGGGTGGTGTTGGGCATGGCGACGATGCCGGTGTAGCCACCGCGCGCCGCGCAACGACTCCCCGACAGGATCGTCTCGGCGTCTTCGCCGCCGGGTTCCCGCAGGTGGGTGTGCAGGTCGACCAGACCGGGCAGCACGACGCAACCGGTCGCGTCGAGGTTCCGGTCACCGACCAGGCCGTCACCGACCGCGGCGATCCTGCCGTCGGCGCCGACGGCGACGTCGGCACGGCGTCGCCCGTTCGCGTCGACGATCTCGCCGCCGACGATCACCAGCGGGGCGGTCACCTGCGGTTCCTCAGTCATCGATGTCCTCGGCGTCGGCCGCCCCGGCGTGACCGAGCAGTCGGTACAGCACGGCCATGCGCACCGCCACGCCGTTGCGAACCTGGTCGGCGATGACCGATCGCGGACCGTCCGCGACGACCGCGTCCAACTCGACGCCCCGGTTCACGGGACCGGGGTGCATCACGATGGCGTCGGCCGGCAGGCGTGCGGCGCGCTCGGCGGTGACGCCCCAGCGGGCGGTGTACTCGCGCAGCGACGGCACGAGCGCCTCGGTCATCCGCTCCCGTTGCATCCGCAGGACGTAGACGACGTCGGCGTCGGCGGCCGCGGCGTCGAGGTCGTGGGAGACTGTGACCGGCCAAGCCTCCAGGCACGGCGGCAGCAGGGTCGGCGGCGCGACGAGGGTGACTTCGGCGCCGAGGGTCGTGAACGCGTCGACGTCGCTACGCGCCACCCGCGAGTGTTTGATGTCGCCCACGATCACGATCTTGCGCCCCGCCAGATCGCCGATGTGCTGACGCAGGGTGTAGCAGTCGAGCAGCGCCTGGGTGGGGTGCTGGTGCCAGCCGTCGCCGGCGTTCACGACCGCGGCGTCGACCCACTCCGCGATGCGGTGGGGGGCGCCCGAGGACGAATGGCGGACGACGACCGCGTCGACGCCCATGGCCTCGATCACCCGCGCGGTGTCGCGCAGCGACTCGCCCTTGTTCACCGACGACACGCCGACACTGAAGTTCGCCGTGTCCGCGGACAGGCGTTTCGCGGCGGTCTCGAAGCTGAGCCGGGTCCGGCTGGAGTTCTCGTAGAAGAGCCAGGCGACGGTCCGTCCCCGTAGCGCCGGCACCTTGGGGATGGGACGGTTCGACACCTCGACGAACCGGTCGGTGAGTTCGAGGATGTCGTCGATCCCGTCACGGCCCCCGAGGTCGGCGACGTCGAGCAGGTGCCTCACTTGATCATCTCGCCGAGCTCGACCCCGTCGACCGAGACGTTCACGACCTCGTCGCGGCGGGTCGGCAGGTTCTTGCCCACGTAATCGGGACGGATCGGCAGTTCGCGATGCCCGCGGTCGACCATGACGGCGAGCTGCACCGCGCGGGGACGCCCGAACGACGTGAGCGCATCCAGCGCGGCGCGCACCGTCCTTCCGGTGAACAGCACATCATCGACCAGCACCACGGTGGCGCCGTCGAGGTCGACGGGGATCTCGGTGACCGCCTCGGGCAGCACCGGCCGCAGGCCGACGTCGTCACGGTGGAACGCGACGTCGAGCGTGCCGGTCACCGGTGCGACGCCTTCGACCTCGGCGAGCGCCTCGGCGAGCCGGTCGGCCAGGGGAACCCCACCCGTCTGCAGGCCGATGATCACGACCCCGTCGAGGCCACCGTTGCGTTCGGTGATCTCGTGCGCGATGCGCCAGGTCGCCCGGTGGACCTCCTCGGCGGTCATGACCTGTGCCCGGGCAACGAAAACGCCCCCGAAGGGGCGCGTGATGCGGCGTTCTCGTTCGGCCACTGGCGACTCCTGTCCGTCCGGGCCTCACGGGACCCGTTTCACGGTCAGACGTTCATGTTAGCACGCGGCCTCTCCACGGTGGTCGTCGGCGAGGCGACTCAGGACGCCGTTCACGTAGCGGCTCGACGCCTCGGTCGAGAATCGCTTGGCCAACTCGACCGCTTCGTTGATCACGACGGCGGTGGGTACCTGGGGTGTCCACCGCAGCTCGGCCGCGCCCACCCGGAGGATCGCCCGGTCGACGATCGGCATCCGCTCGAGCGTCCATCCCCGCGCCACGCGCGTCAGGTCGGCATCGATCTCGTCACGGTGGGCCTCGGTGAGCGCGAGCAACTCGACCGTGAACGCATCGGGCACCACGGGAAGTTCCTCCACGATCTCGCTGACGGCCCGGTCCTTGAGGTCGGCCTCGTACAGCAGCTCCAGGACCCGTTCGCGTGCGTCGAGACGGCTTGAGGGGGCACCCCGGCCGCCGGCAGGCTCCGGCGATGCCGGCGACTCAGGCACGGGTGATGTAGTCACCCGAGCGCGTGTCGATCTTCAGGCGGTCGCCGATTTCGACGAACAACGGGACCTGTACCACGAGCCCGGTGACGAGCGTCGCCGGCTTGCGCGCCCCGGACACCCGGTCTCCCTGGATGCCCGGCTCGGTCTCGGCGACCTCCAACTCGACGGCGGCCGGCAGGTCGACGCCGACGATCTCGGTGCCGTACATCGCCAGGTTCACGTTCGCCCCCTCGACGAGGAACCCACCCGCATCACCGAGCGTGTCCTCGGGCACGGTCAGCTGCTCGTAGGAATCGGTGTCCATGAACACGAACCCGGCGGGGTCCCGGTACAGGTACTGCATGTCGTGCTTCTCGACGATCGCCTGGTCGACCTTCTCGCCGGCCCGGAAGGTGCGGTCGAGCACCCCACCGGAACGCACGTTCCGCAGGGTCGTCCGCACGAACGCGCCGCCCTTGCCGGGCTTGACGTGCTGGAACTCCATGACCTGGAAGAGCCCGTCGTCGAGTGAGAGGGTCATGCCGTTCTTGAGGTCGTTGGTGGTGATCGCCATGGCTGGAGGCGCCTCGCTGGTTGGTGGTCGCTGCGTACGGGTCGGGGTCGGCGCGGGCCCGTCAGGCCACCGCGGTCACCTTGGGTGCCCGCGTGAGCACCCGGCAACCGTCGGCGGTGACCACGACCGTGTCCTCGATCCGGACACCGCCGTGGCCGGGCAGGTACACGCCCGGTTCGACCGTGACCACCGCACCGGTTTCGAGTGTAACAGTGGCGTTCGCCGCGACCGCTGGTTGCTCGTGGATCTCGAGGCCGACCCCGTGCCCGGTCGAGTGCATGAAGGCATCGCCCCACCCGGCCGCGTCGATGATGTCGCGGCAGACCTTGTCGACGTCGCCGGTGAGCGCTCCGGGCGCGACCTCGGCGACGCCGGCCGCCTGGGACTCGGCCACCACGTCGAGCATCCGCTGTTGGGTCGGCGACGCGTCGCCGACCATGATCGTCCGGGTCATGTCGGAGCAGTAGCCGTCCACCAGCGCGCCGAAGTCGAGCACGACCAGGTCACCTTCGGTGATCCGTCGCTCGCCGGGTCGATGGTGCGCCATGGCGCCGTTGGGTCCGGCCGCGACGATGGTGTCGAACGACGTCCCCTCCGCTCCCAGACGGCGCATCGCGAAATCGAGTTCCAGGGCGAAGTCGACCTCCCGGGGCTCCTCGGCGAGACGGGGACGGACCGCGGCGAGCGCCGCGTCGGCCACCGCACACGCGGCTTCGATCCGGTCGACCTCGCCTGGCTCCTTGACGATCCGCAGTCCGTCGACGAGCCCTTCGGTGGCGACGAGCGTGGCACCGGCGAACCAGTCGTCCGCCCAGCGCCGTTGCCGGGCCCACGTCACGTCGTCGGCCTCGAGGCCGATGCGCGCGCTGCCCTCGAGCGCGCCGACGATCGCCTCCTTCTGGCCCTCGCCCCCGGCCACCGTGCGCTCGGCGTCGACACCGGCTGCTTCGAGCTGGTGCTCGGACTGCTCGCCGTAGCGACCGTCGGTGGTGAACACCAGCCGGTCGTGCAGGACCACGACGAGCGCGGCCGAACCGGTGAACCCGGTCAGCCAGCGGATGTTCTCGAGCTTGGTGACGACCAACGCGTCGCAACCGGCCTCCGCGAGCCCCGCCCGGACCCGGTCGATCCGGTCGGCCTGGTGCATCGGTTCGAGCGCCGCGAGGAGCCCGGCCGCCCGCTCGGCCGCGCCCTGCGGCGAGGTGGCGATCGGATCGTCGGTCGTGTCGGTCATCTGCGGCTCCTCGTCGATGGGCTCTCGTGTGCCGGCCCAGTCTGCCACCGGGTCCGGCTCATCGGATCGCCTCGAGGGCGTCGAGCAGCAACCGCCGGTCGTCGACGCGGACGGGCTCGACGCCGGCGGGCCCGTCGAGCACGAACGTCAGGCCGTCGACCGCCTTCTTGTCGCGTCCGAACAACGCGAGCAACTCGTCGGCGTCGACACCGGTCGGCAGCGTCGAGGGCAGGTCGTAGGCAGCGACGACCCGGCGGTGTTCGGCGACCCGCGCGGGGTCGATCCGGCCCAGCCGCACCGCGATCTCCGCGGCGTACACGATGCCGATCGCCACCGCCTCGCCGTGTCTCAGGTCGTAGGTGGTGGCGGTCTCCAGCGCGTGGGCGAGCGTGTGGCCGTAGTTCAGGATCGCCCGGCGACCGCCCTCGCGCTCGTCGGAGGCGACCACGTCGGCCTTGCAGCGCACACAGGCCGCGACCGCCTCGTCGAGGCTCATCGAGGCGAGGTCGGGCACTCCGAGAAAAGCGTACTTGGCCATCTCGCCGTGGCCGTTGCGCAACTCGCGTGCCGGCAACGTCGCCAGGGTGCCGGTGTCGCAGATCACCGCATGGGGTTGCCAGAAGGCACCGACGAGGTTCTTGCCCTCGGGAAGGTTCACGCCGGTCTTGCCGCCGATCGCCGCGTCGACCTGCGCGAGCAGTGTGGTGGCGACGTGCACGACGGCGACCCCGCGGTGATAGGAGGCCGCCGCGTACCCGGCGAGGTCGGTGGTGAGGCCGCCCCCGACCGCGACGACCACGTCACCACGGGTCAGCCCCCAACGGGCCCACGCCCGACAGAGCGTCTCGACCGTGGCCAGCGTCTTGGTCGCTTCGCCGTCGGGAATCGTGAACGTCTCGTGTTCGATGCCGGGGGCCACCGCGATGCCCACGCCGACCTGGGTGACGACCGCGGCGCGGTGCGCGCCGGACGGGACCAGGCCGGCCAGCTCGGCGAGCGCGCCGTCGCCGACGACCACCGGATAGGACCGGTCTCCCAGCGCGACCTCGACGGTGATCATCGCCCGACCATGACGCCGGCACGGCCCAGGGCGTCGACGATCACCCGGCCGAGCTGTTTGCGGGGATGTTCGGCGCCGGTCATGACCGCTTCGATGTCGACGACCATGTCGGCGACCAGCGCGTACCGGTCCCGGCGTTGCGCGTCGAGTTGCTCCAGCGCAGCGCGCGGATCGTCGCCGAGGAGCGGTCGCCCGGTCCGATCGGACTTCCGCGTGATCCGCGAGGTGAGGAACGCCGGGGAGGCACGCAGCCAGATCACGGTGTGGCGGGGATCGCACAGGGCGGTCCGGTTCGACTCGGCGAGGACGATGCCACCTCCGGTGGCGACGACCCGGGTGCCAGGCGCGTCCAGGACGTCCGCGAGGACCTTCGACTCGGCCACACGGAACGCCTCCTCGCCCTCGTCGGTGAACCAGTCGGTGATCGAACGACCGCTCGTGGCGACCAGCTCGGCGTCGGTGTCGACGAAGTCGAGGTCGAGCTTGCGCGCCACCCGGCGACCGACCGTGGTCTTGCCCGACCCCATCATGCCGACGAGCACGACATGGCCGGGCCCGCGGTGCTCAGGCAAGAGGACCCTCGGCCAGGGCACGTGCCGCGGCCTCGGCATTGCGCGTGAACTCCCCCATCGAGTCACCGCCGAACTTGCGGGTCGCCTCGTTCGCCAGCACCAGCGCGGTCATCGCCTCGGCGACGACCCCCATCGCGGGCACCGCGGTGACGTCGGTGCGTTCCTTGAACGACACGCCCGGCTCCTTGGTGATGACGTCGACCGTCGCCAGCGTCGGACGGTTGAGGGTCGCGAGCGGCTTCATCGCGACGTGCGCGACGATCACGCCACCGGTGGAGATGCCGCCTTCGATTCCTCCGGCACGGGTCGTGTCGCGCACGTAGTTCCGGCCGTCCCAGTGGACCGCGTCGTGGGCCCGCGAACCGGGGAGTCCGGCGACCGTGAAGCCGTCACCGATCTCGACGCCCTTGACCGCCTGGATGCTCATGAGGGCCCCGGCGAGCAACCCGTCGAGTCGACGGTCCCAGTGCACGTGCGAGCCCAGCCCGACCGGGGCGCCCCAGACCAGGACCTCCGCGACGCCTCCGAGCGAGTCGCCGACCTTCGACGTCGCCTTGATCTCGGCGATCATGGCCTCGGCGGTGGCCGGGTCGAAACAGCGCACCTCGGATGCGTCGACCGCGTCGAGGTCGTCGGGGCCGGGGCGCACCCCGTCGGGTACCCGTGCCGATCCCATCTGGATCACGTGTGAGCCGATCCGCACCCCGAGCGGTGCGAGCAGCTTCTTCGCCAGCGTGCCCGCGACCACCCGGGCCGCGGTCTCACGCGCCGAGGCCCGTTCGAGCACGTCGCGGGCGTCGGTGAAGGCGTACTTCTGCATGCCGGCGAGGTCTGCATGGCCGGGCCGCACCTGGGTCAGGGGCTTCTCGGTGTGTCCGGGCGCCGTCGACATCTCGGCGTGCCACTTGTCGGAGCGTTTCCATTCGCTGTTCCCGATCTGCACGGCGACCGGCGAGCCGAGCGTCCGGCCGTGTCGGACCCCACCGACGATGCCGACCTCGTCGGTCTCGAAGCGCATACGCGGGCCCCGGCCGTAGCCGAGTCGACGCCGTGCCAGTTCGGCCTGGAAGTCCTCGACGGTGATCTCGAGGCCCGCGGGCAGCCCTTCGACGGTGACACCGAGCGCCTGTCCATGGGACTCGCCGGCGGTGAGGAATCGGAGCACGTCGGGAGAATCTACCGGTTCTCCCGGTTCGATCAGAGATTCCGGGTGAGCTGCTCGGACATGAGCATCGCGAGCACACAGCCGCCCGCCAGCCACGGGCCGAAGGGGAACCCCCGCCGGCGGTCGCGCGTGACGACCAGGGTGGCGATGCCGATGATCGATCCACCGATCCCCGCGAACAGCAGCCCGTAGAGGATCAGGACCGGCGAGATCCAGCCGAGGTACAGCCCGAGCACGCGGGCCAACTTCACGTCGCCGTAGCCCATGCCACGGGGATACACGAACCACATCGCTCCCAGCAGCAGCCAGTAGCCGACTCCCCCGATCGCGGCCCACAGGAGATCCTCGGGCCGGTGCTGGATCAGTGAGATGACGACGATCAGCGGGATCGAACCGATCAGCAGGGGCCGATTGACCCGGTCGGGGAGCCGGAAGGTCCGCAGGTCGATCACCGACAACGCCAACAACCCTGAGAAGAACGGGAGGATCGCCACCAACTCGAGTGACGCGCCGAAGCGGACCGCCGCGATCATCCACAGCAGGGCGTTCCCGACCTCGACGAGCGGTTGCCACCAGCCGACCCGCAACCCGCAGCGCCCGCAACTTCCGTCCATGACGAAGGTGCCGGCAACCGGCAGGAGCGACCCGGCCGAGGGGGGGCGCTCACACGCGGCGCAACGCGTCCACGGCGGCGCGAACGACCGTCGGCCCGGGGCGCGGACCACGAGGACATTGACGAAGACACCCACGAAGAGTCCGGCGACGCCGCAGCCGAGAACGAGCGCGACGTCGGACATGGTCGGCGATGCTACGGGCTGGATCGTTCAGGAACGGGCACCCGGGCCCGCTGCGGTCAGCTACGGACCGACCCCAGGAAGCGCCGCATGAGGTCGCGGTCGATGGCCCCGTCGGGCAGTTCATCGAGGAGCTGCTCCACCTCGGTCGGGTCACCGACGTCCGCGGCACGCTCGATCAGGTCGCGCTGCTCGGGCGGCAGACCGTCGAGCTGTTCCTCGAGACGGGCCGCTTCGTCGGGGGCCAGCGCTCCGTCGGTGGGCCCGGAGCCACCGGGCAACGGTTCGGGCAGATCACCGGCCGCGCCGTCGGCCGCTTCGAACAGGTCGACACCGTCGGTCTCGTCGTCGAGTGACGGCAATGCGCCGGGGTCGACCTCGACGTCGTCGCCTCTCGTCGGCAACCCCGGAGCGGCCGCGCCGTTCGCCGTGACCACCGTGGCGTCGCCGATCTCGGCGAGCCCGTCGTCGACCAGACCCCTGGTCGCCCTCAGCACGGGAAGCTCTTTGAGACCGAGACGGTCGCCCAGGGTCCGCACCGTCGTCCCGCTCCCGATCGTGACGATCAGCTTCCAGCGCTCACGGTCGATCGTCGTGTCGGCGTCGGGCAGATCCTCGACGAGGGTCACGCCGACGTCGAGGGACGGCACGACCGTCGACAGGTCCTGCCACTCGGCGTGGGCGGCCTCGGCATCACCGATGACGGATTCGACGTCGACGGGAGCACCCGACTCGACGGCCGCGGTGTCCTGGTCGAAGAGGAACGACCCGCCGTCGAGGCGGAGGAGCTCGAAGAGCACCTCGTGGGACTCGTCGGTGTCCGCGAGCGTCGTGGCACCTCCGACGACCGCACCGTCGACGAGCGACAGGCTGCCGTTTCCCTGGTCGCCCTGGACCAGCAACTGGCCCGACTTCTTCGTCGTCGCCAGCAGGCGGAGGACGTCTGGAAGGGCGAAGGTGTCGAGTGTTCCTTGGAGTGCCACGGTGTGCTCCCTGACGAGTCTCGGATGACGAAGCTTGAACGGTCGGGTTTCTATCGGCACGGCCCTGAGCCCTTCAAGGTTCCGGTTCCGCGATGGGAACATCGGCCTATCGGGCCGATTCCTCCACGAGTCCGGCCAGACGTTCCGCGGGGGCGCCCTGGGCGATCGTCGGTACCGGGGTCGGGTCCGCTCCCCATTCGGCCAGGCCGTACCTGCTCCAGACCTCGGTCAGCCACGCCGGCGGATCGGGGTGGTACACCCAGGCGGGCAGTCCCGCGGCGGCGGCCTCGAGAACGGCGGTCGACCACATGCTGACCACCGGCGCGCCGACCTCGAGCAACGGTCGATCCGCCGGGTCGAACCGGATCCCGAGCCGTCTCCACACCAGATGGGTCAGGCGCGACTGGAGGTCGATCTCACGGGGGTGCGGCCGGTAACGGGCGCCGGTGGCCCGACAAAACGAGCGCGCGACCCGTTCGATCTCCCAGCGGGGCAACTCGGTGCCGTGCAGCGCGCCGCAGTAGACCGGTGTGGCCTCCAGCGGCACGGGTGCGGTGACGGCGCCGAGCGCGCGGCGCAGCAGCTCGCTGCCGACCACGCGCACCTCGACGTCGTCGCGACCGCTCCGCCAGTAGGTGCCGTCGGCGTCCGACCAGGCCGCGAGCGTCACGCCCGACGGCAACGGTGCCGCCTGGGGCAGCAGCATGCCGTGCTGGACGACGATCGAAGCCGCTCCGGTCCGGGTGGTGAGCTCGTGGCCGAGTGCGCCCGCCGGTGCGTGGGCCCCGGCGGAGAGCACCACCGCGACGTCCGGGACCGCATCGGTCAGCTCGCCGACGGTCGCCACGTGCCGGTCGGGGACGCGCCCCGACGCGACGCCGGCCCCCGGGGCGTCGAGGGGGAACGGCGCCAGGATCGCGACGCGCTCGACGGCGAGATGGTCGAGCACACCGAGCACCGCGGCCCGACACGACAGCGTCGTCGAGTCGAAGGCCACGAGCACGTCGGGTTCGGGGCCGAAGACCCGGAGCGTCAGGGCCCCGGGCCCGTCCGCGCCGCGCAGCCGCGTCCTGATGCGCCGCAGTCGGGAGAAGGACTGGCGGCGCGCCTCGTCGCGCCGGTAGGCGTCGAGGTCGACCGGGTGGATCAGTCCCACAGCTCCTCCAGATCGCGGGCACGATGGGCGAAGGTGTGCTCGGCAAGGGTCCGGGCCCGAGCGGCGACCCGGATCCGCGACGCCCACAGGGGGTCGCGACGGGCCCGCTCGACCCATTCGGCGATCTCCGCGACCGAGCCGAACGGGAGGATCTCCGAACCGACGTCGTAGTGCATCGCCACGTCGGCGCGGTCGACGAACTGCAACGCACCCACCCCGCACGCCTCGAAGGTCCTCATGGTGAAACCGTCCTGGTCGCCGTGGACGTTCAGTGCCGCGAGCGCGCCGGCCATCATGCCCGCGCCGATGCCCCGTGACACCGACGGCGCCGACCTGACGTCGGGACGGTGCCAGCTCCAGGTGCGGAGCCGGTCGACGACGCGGTGCGACCAGTCGTTGCCCACCGCACGCACCGGGACGCCGGCGCGCTGCAACGCCGACAACAGCTCGGCACGGACCGGGTACCGCGCCCCGATGAACACGACGTCGTCGGAGGGGATGCGAGCGTGGACGAAAGCCGGGTCGAACGCCAGGGGCACGTGCCGGGCGCGGATGCCGGCACCGGTCATCGCCGCGACGTCGTCGGGCGAGTAGCTGGCCACCGGTCCGATCTCACCGAGACGGGCGACGTCGTGACGGGTCCGCCGCAACTCGTCGTACAACCAGACCACGCGATCCACCCCGTCACGGTCCAGGTCGTCCCAGAAGGCGTCGGCGAGCAGGTCGCCCTTGACGACCACCACCACGTCGGGACGGAACCCACGTAGCGCACGACGGGCGCCTTCGGTGGCCGTGCGCACGAATCGCGCGGTTCCCGACCCGGCGCGGATCTGGTCCAGTCCCTCGTACACCGCCTTGTTGCGCACCCGCACCAGCGGACTCGAATGCTCGTCGTAGCAGTGCGCGAACACGTCATGACCGTTGGCCTCGAAACCCCGGGCGATCGACCGCCAGTAATCGTGGAAGACCGGAGAGACGAGCAGCACACGGCGCCCCGAACTCACGTGGCGAGTCCCCGTTCCGCCAGTGCTTCGAGCGCATCGTCCCACACCCGCGACTCGGCCCCCGGGGCGTCCCAGCCGTCCCGGATGAACGCAGCCACCGCGTCGGCGACGGTCACCGCCGGTTCTGGCAGGCCGAGTGCGCGCAGGCGGGTCAGGTCGGCACAGGCGTGTTCGATGTCGCCGGCGCGGTGCACGTCGACGTGTTCGACCGTGCCGTCGACGGGCGCGCCGGCGACGGCGTGGCGGGCGAGCTCGGCCAGCGTGGTTCGCTCACCGGAGCCGCAGTTGACGACGAGTGGGTCCGGGCCGCCCGGCGGATCGGCGAGCAGCGCCTCGACGAGTCGGGCGACGTCGGAGACGTCGACGAAGTCGCGCGTGGCCGAACCGTCGCCGTACACCTGGATCGGCCGTCCCTCCTTGAGTCTCGCCAGGAACGCCGCGAGGACGCCGGTGTAGGGATTGTGGAGCGCCTGACCCGAGCCGATCACGTTCTGGGGTCGCACGATCGTCATCGGCGCGCCCGCACCGGAGGCTCCGCTCACGAGGCGCTCACCGGCGACCTTGGTCTCGCCGTACACCGAGACCGGCGTCAGCGGGTCGTCTTCGCGTGAGGCCACGGCGACCGCCGCACCACAGCAGGTCCCGTCGCTCACCTCCGGGTGTTCGCCGCACTCGTAGCGTCCTTCTCCGTAGACCGCCCGTGAACTGAAGAAGACGAGGGGGATGCGCCGCTGCACGCAGAACGCCGCGACCCGTCGGGTGCCCTCGACGTTGACCCGGCGGTAGCGGTCGACCTCGTACATCGACTGGCCGACCCCGGTCTCCGCGGCGAGGTGCACGACCGCGTCGACGTCGGGGAGACCCTCCAGGGCGTCGTCAGCGAGGACGTCGGCTTCGATCAGGTCACCGACGAGGCGGCGTCGGGACTCGTCGGGGTCGAGGTGCACCTGCGGCGAGAGGTTGTCGAGGTTCGCGACCTGCCAGCCCGAGGCATCGAGCCGCCTGCCGAGGTGGAACCCGATGAAGCCGGCCCCTCCGGTGATGAGCACCCGGCTCATGAGGCGTCCTTGCCGAGCGGACGCGCCGGAATCCCGCCGACGGCGACCCCGGCCGGGACGTCGTGGGTCACGACCGCGGCCGCGGCGACCGTGGCGCCGTCACCGATCGTCACGCCCCCCACGATCGTCACGCGGTCACCCACGAAGACGTTGTCGCCGATCGTGATCGGCCCGGAGCCGGTGAACCCGCTCCGGTCGCCGCCGGTGTGCTCGGCGGAGGTGATCGTCGTCCAGACACCGAACAACGAGTTGTTCCCGATCCGCACCGGGTCGACCGAGTGGATGTGCACCCCGTGGGTGAGGTTGACGCCGTCGCCGAGCGTGATCGAACCGCCGTCCTCGCACTGGAGCCAGACGTCCGCGTAGATGGCGCAGTCCGACCCGATGTGGATCTGCTCGACGCCGCGCAGCATGCGGGGTGACACGATCACGCTGCGCGGCCCGAACTCGGCGAACACGGGTCGGAACATCACCGCGGTGATCACGCGCCAGTACCGCCAGCGCAGCCCGGGCATCGACTCGACGATCCGCCGTCGGATGCTCATCGTTCTCGGGGCCGGGCGTGCGCGGACATCGTCGAATCGTAGGCCGCCGGTGCCGATGCAGCGGCGGCCATGGCGGCGACGGGAGCGGGCTCGCCGGTCCAACGGGTGAAGGCGTGCGCAGCCTGGTGCACGAGCATGCCGAGACCCGTGACCGCGTGCACCCCACGCGCACGCGCCGCGGCCACCACCGGCGTGACCGGCGGGACGTACACCATGTCGAAGAGCACCTGGTGCGGACCGAGCAGGCCCGGGTCGAAGGGAACCTCCGGGGTGCCGTCGAGTGCCATGCCCATCGGCGTGGCGTTGACGACGAGGTCGGCCGCCGCGACGTCGGCGGCGGAGCCGACCCGGCCGCGGTCACCGATCAGCGCCACCGCCGCCTCGGCCCGCTCGGTCGTCCGGTTCACCACGACCACCTCGGCTGCTCCGGCGTCGGCCAGTGCCAGGGTCGCGGCCCGCGCCGCGCCCCCGGCACCGATGACCACACACCGGCTGCCCTCGGGTTCGAATCCCTCGTCGAGTCGCAACGTGTCGATCAACCCGTCGCCGTCGGTCGAGTGGCCGACCAGGCGCGACCGCTCTCTGACCACGCAGTTCACCGCGCCGAGGCGAGCGGCCACCTCCGACCGGGCGTCGAGGTGGCCGATCACCGCGGACTTGTGCGGCATCGTGACGCTCAGACCCCACAGCGGGAGATCACGCATCGCCCGGATCGCGCCGCCGACCGCGCCCTCACGCACCTCGAAGGCGGTGAAGACCCAGTCGGCGCCGGTGTGCTGGAACGCCGTGTTCAACAGCACCGGCGACAGGGAATGCCGTATCGGGTCTCCGATCACCGCGGCCACCCGGGTGGTGGCGCCCGGAAGCGATCCGATCACGGTCACGGGGCGCCGCACCCGAGTCCGGCGTCGTGGCACGCCTTCTTGGCCCGTGCGAACTCTTCGGCGGAGGCCGTGAAGACGTGCTGGGGCCGACCCTGCGAATCGTTCTCGACCGAGCGGACGTACCACATCCAGTCGCCGGTGGCCGGGTGCGCGGCGGCGTCGAGCGCGAACTGGCCCGGCGCGCCGATCGGCG
Organism: Actinomycetota bacterium; assembly: GCA_040255725.1. Classification (GTDB taxonomy): domain Bacteria; phylum Actinomycetota; class Acidimicrobiia; order Acidimicrobiales; family Iamiaceae; genus JAFDWI01. The sequence continues at coordinate 9,390 of JBDZVK010000012.1, read as the reverse complement.
TGGGCGGCAGTCCCGGCCGACGACGGGTGTTGTAACCCGACGTCGATTCGAAGTCGACGGGGTCGCCGGTCTCGATCGACTCGTACCGGCTGGTCGCGTCGATGCCGAGCGGCTCGCCGGCCGCGAGCCGGTTGTAGATCACCCGGGCGATCTTGGGGGCCTCGTCGGGATTGCCGGCCTCGGCCTGCACCAGCGACGCGACGATCACGATCTGGTAGTCGCTCAGACCGAGTCGGGCCACGTCGGCGTCGACGGTGAGCCCCTGCACGCGCCGGGTCATCGCATCGGCCATCTGCTGGAGGGCGTCGGTGACCGAATCGTCCTCGGTGACCGAGTACGTCGCCGGGAAGAGCAGACCCTCGTAGTCGTGGGTGCCCTCGGGAAGCAACGGTGACCGCACGTCGCCGTGCTCGAGCGCCCCGCGGATGTCCGCCACCGAGAACCGCGGGATCGTCTCGTGGATGCGCTGGGAGATCTGGCGCAGTCGGAAGCCCTCGGGAACGACGAACTTGGTGATCTCGGGCCCGAGCGCACCGTTTCCGAGGGTCGCGAGCGCGGCGTCGGCCGAGGAGTTGCGCGCGAACCGGTACCGGCCGGCCTCGAACGGCCCGGCGCCGGTGAATCGGGCGTGCCACGTGAACGCGGTGGCATTGCGGATCACGTCCGCGTCGGCGAGCAGGTCCGCGATGTCGGCGGTACTCGACCCGGCGGGGACCCGCACCTCGACCACGCGGTGCGATCCGCTCCCGGCACCGAGCTGACTGCGGTACCAGCCGAATGCCGCGAGGACGCCGACCACCAGGACCGCGCACGCGCCACCGACGCCGACGATGATCCGACGGCGCCGGCGTGCCCGTCGGCCGCGGACGCTCATGCGCCCCGGCCCTCGCGCGAGTCGAGCCAACTCTGCAGGATGACCGCGGCGGCGACGGCGTCGACGACCTTGCGGCCCCGACGCGTGTCGAGCCCGCCCCGGTGCAACGCCGCCTGCGCGGTCACGGTCGAGAATCGCTCGTCGTGCAGTTCGACCGGAACGCCGACGGCGCGTTCGAGTTCGGTCGCCAGGGTGCGCGCGGCCCGAGCCGCGGGCCCGTCGGAACCGTCCAGTCCCCGGGGCAGACCCATGACGACCCGCTCGGCCTCCCACTCGGCGACACAGGCGCGCAGGCGCACCTCGAGGGCGGGACCCTCACGGCGTGGCCACACCTCGTACGGCGTCGCGACGCCGGTGACGGTGTGACCGATCGCGACACCGACCCGCCTCGTGCCCGGATCGATGCCCACGACATGGACCGACCGGGCCGTCAGGACGTCCCCAGCAGTCGCGTACGAGCGGCGTCCAGGGTGGCGTCGACACGGTCGGCGTCGCGCCCCCCGGCCATGGCGAGCCGGGCGTTCTTGGTGTTGCCACCACCGCCGAGCGTCGACGACAGCTCTCCGACGAGTTCGCCGGCGTGATGCCCGGAGTCCTCCGCGGTGGCGACGACGAGTGCTGCTCCGCCGCTGTCGGTTGCACCGCCGAGGACGACGGCGACGATTCCGGGAACGTCGCGGACGGCGACGGCGACCGCCTTGAGGTCGTCACGGGTCGACCCGTCGACCCTGGCGACCACGATGCCGTCGACCGCGGCGCCGGCCAGGTCACGTGCCCGCGCGACGGCGAGTTCACGGTGCAACGCCGCCAGTTCGGTGCGAGCCGCCTCGAGTTCGTCGTGGCGCTTGTCGATACCGGAGACGAGGTCCCGGGCGGGCACGCCCAGCTTGTCGGCAGCAGTGGCGAGCAGGCGCTCGTCGTCGCGCACGAGGTCGAGCGACCCGAGGCCCGTGGTCGCCTCGATCCGACGCAGATTCGATCCGATCGAGGTCTCCGAGACGATCTTGACGAGCCCGATGTCGCCGAGTGCCCGCACGTGTGTCCCGCCGCACAACTCGACCGAGTGGCGCCCCGCTTCGAGCACGCGGACCACGTCGCCGTACTTCTCTCCGAAGAACGCGATCGCTCCCATCGCCAGCGCGTGTTCCTTCGTGGTCTCGAAGTGGCGGGCCGGTGCGTTGTCGAGCACCTCGGCGTTGGCGAGGTCTTCCACGGCACGGATCTCGTCGTCGGTCATCGCCTCGAAATGGCTGAAGTCGAACCGCAGCCGGTCGGGCGCCACGAGCGAACCCTGCTGCTTCACATGGTCACCGAGCACCTCGCGGAGTGCCCAGTGCAGCAGGTGGGTCGCGGTGTGGTTGCGCCGGATCGCGTCGCGTCGGGCCACGTCGATCGACGCCACCGCGTCCTGGCCGGGCGTGATGGTGCCCGCGGTGATCCGCGCGATGTGCCGGTGCAGACCGGGAAGGGCGTAGGTGGTGTCGAGCACTTCGGCCCGACCGGTGTCGGTCGTGATCGTCCCGGTGTCGCCGACCTGACCGCCCGCTTCGGCGTAGAAGGGCGTGCGGTCCAGCACGATCTCGACCTCGTCATCCGGCCCGTCGGACGGCACGACGGCGAGCACCGTCGCCTTCGACACGTCCTCGGCCCGCCCGGTGAACTCGGTGGTCCCGTGTTCGACCAGCAGGTCCGCGAACGCCTCGGCCGACGCGCCCGTGGCGACGCCACTGGATTTCGCGGCGGCCTTCGCGCGTCGGCGCTGCTCGGCCATCTCGGCCGCGAAACCGTCGAGGTCGACCCCGTGGCCCCGCTCCCCCGCGATCTCACTCGTGACCTCGAGGGGGAAGCCGTAGGTGTCATGCAACTGGAACGCCACGTGCCCGGGAACCACCGCCGCGTCGGGCAGTCGACCCAGCTCGGCGTCGAGAATGCCCATGCCGGTGGTGAGGGTGCGACGGAACTGGTCTTCTTCGCGTCCGAGCACGCCGACGATCACGTCGAGGTTGGACACGACCTCCGGATACGCCGATCCCATGACCTCGGCGACCCGACGCGCCAGCGGCGCGGTGATCTGACCTTCGACCCCGAGCAGGTACGCGAAGCGGATCGCACGCCTGATGATGCGGCGCAACACGTAGCCGCGCTCCTCGTTGGAGGGGATGACCCCGTCGGCGACGAGGAACGTCATGGTGCGCGCGTGATCCGCCAGCAGTCGCAGCGCGACGTCGGTGTGCTCGTCGTCGCCCAACTTCCGCCCCGTCAGATGTTCCGCGGAGGCGACCAGGTCTGACAGCGTGTCGGCCGAGTAGAGCCACGGGCTGCCCTGGAGCACGGCCAGGATGCGTTCGAGCCCCGCGCCCGTGTCGATGTTCTTCGTGGCGAGATCGCTGAGCGACCCGTCGGGATGACGGAAATGCTGCTGGAACACCAGGTTCCACAATTCGGGATGGCGATCTTCGGCGTCGGGGTTCGCCGGTCCACCGTCGGGGCCGAGGTCCGGCCCGTAGTCCCAGAAGATCTCCGAGGACGGTCCGCACGGACCCGTCTCGCCCATCTCCCAGAAGTTGTCGGCGTCGAGTCGCTGGATCCGCTCACCCGGGAAACCCACCGTGTCGCGCCAGATGGCCTCGGCGACGTCGTCGCTGACGTGCACCGTCACCCACATGCGGTCGCCGTCGAGGCCGAGCGTGCCGGTGAGGAAGTCCCAGGCCCAACGGATCGCGTCCTCCTTGAAGTAGTCGCCGAACGCGAAGTTGCCGAGCATCTCGAAGAAGCTGAGGTGCCGCGGCGAACGTCCGACTGCGTCGAGGTCGTTGTGCTTGCCTCCGGCGCGTACGCACTTCTGGACCGACACCGCTCTCGGCGGTGTCCACGGCACGGCCTCCTCGCCGAGGAAATACGGGACGAAGGGCATCATGCCCGAGTTCGTGAACATAGGGGCGGACGGGTGCAGTGGGATCAACCCGGCCGAGGGCACCTCGGTGTGGGCCTGCGCGCGGAAGTACCCGACGAAGGCGCGTCGCAACTCGTTCGCGTTCGAAACGGCGGTCATGGCGTCACGTCCAACATGGCGTCGCGCGAGCCTACCGAGTCGACGTCGGCGCAGTTGATCCGATCCCCGGCGGGCGTAGCTCCCGAGTCCGTGCCGGGCGCCGGGAGGGATCATGGGACGCTTCGAGTTCGCGGGCGACCCGTTGCATCTCCCGACGCCCGTCCGCGACCGCGGAGCGGACCCGATCGGCTCCACGGCCTGCCGCTTCGACCGCCGTGTGGGCGAGCGCGTCGGGTTCGAGTCGGGCCCGACGCTCGGCGACCTCCCGTTCGACACGTCGCATCCCGGCGATGCCCGCGGCCGCACCGGCCGCGAACCAGATCACGCGCTTGAACACGTTCGCCTCACTCAGCCTGCCTTCGTTCCGCGGATGCGGCGGGCAGCCCGCGACGTTCCCTTGGCGAGCGCGACCGTCTTGATCACCGGTTTGCCGACGGTGAGGTAGCCGACCTTGGCGACGCCGTCGACGGTCGCGGCCAACGCCTCGGCGGAACCGACCAGGTCGTCGACCCGTTCCAGATCGGCCCGCGCGACGTCGACGGTCTCGTGCAGCTCGCCGAGCACCTCGTCGGACCGCCGACGGAACTCGGCCAACTCGTCGCGGAGCGCGCGCACGGTGCGCAGCAGTGAAGCCGTCACCAGCGCGATCGCCACCGCGGCGGCGAGACTCACCCCGACGGCCACCAGAACGGCGACGTCCTGTGCTGACAGCTCGGCGACGATCATGCCGGGGGGTTCCTGCGTCTGGACAACTGTTCGGCCACTCCTGGTTCCGCGCCATGGGTCGACGGTTCGTAGTAGGTGCGACCCACCACGGCGTCGGGCACGTACTGCTGCTCGGACCAGCCGCGGGGGTCATCGTGAGGATACTCGTAGCCGGCCCCGTGCCCGAGTGAGGCCGCGCCGGCGTAGTGCGCGTCGCGCAGATGCGCGGGCACCGCCCCGGTCACGCCACGGCGCACGTCGGCACGGGCGCGCAGAATCGCGACGGTCGTGGCATTCGACTTGGGCGCGCAGGCCAGGTGGAGCACGGCCTGGGCGAGGTTGAGCTGTGCTTCGGGCAGGCCCACGAACTCGAGCGCCCGGGCCGCCGCGGTGGCGACGACGAGGCTCGTGGGATCGGCGAGTCCGATGTCCTCGGAGGCGAGGATCACCAACCGCCGCGCGATGAACCGGGGGTCCTCACCTGCCTCGAGCATCGTCGCCAGCCAGTACACGCCGGCGTCGGGGTCGCTGCCCCGGATCGACTTGATGAACGCGCTGATGACGTCGTAGTGGTCGTCCCGCCCGTAGCGCACCGCCCGGGCACCGAGGGCGGCCTCGGCGTCGGCGAGCGTCACCTCCGCTGCGCTGCCCTCCCGCGCCGCGCGCCGGGTCGCGACGGCGGCCGCGACCTCGAGCGAGGTGAGCAGGTGCCGCCCGTCGCCCGCCGCGAGCGTCACGAGATGCTTCGCGGCCTCGTCGGCGACCGTGACCGCTTCGGCGGCCGCACCTCGGGCGACGAGCGCGGCGAGCGCGGCCTCGTCGAGCGGTTCGAGGCGGAACAGTGTCGACCGGCTCATCAGCGGCGGATTGACCTCGAAGTGGGGGTTCTCGGTCGTGGCGCCGATCAGCACGATCAGGCCCGACTCCACGGCGGGCAGCAACGCGTCCTGCTGCGACTTGTTGAACCGGTGCACCTCATCGAGGAACAGGATCGTGCCCTGGGCGCGTTCGCCGAGCCGTTCCCCGGCCCGGGCGAGCACCGCGCGGACGTCGGCGACGCTTGCCGACACCGCGGACAGCGACTCGAACGCCTTCGCGGTCTTTCGGGCGATGAGACGGGCGATCGTGGTCTTGCCCGTCCCCGCGGGCCCCCACAGGATCACCGACGTCAACCGGTCGGATTCGATCAGGTTGCGCAGCACCCCGTCGGGACCGAGCAGGTCGTCCTGACCGACGACGTCGTCGAGGCGGACCGGGCGCAGCCGTTCGGCCAGAGGCGCCCGTCGGGCGAGGGCGTCGTCGCGCGCCGCGGCGAACAGATCGTCCCCGGAATCCACGGAACCGAGGCTACCGGTCGGCCGATGCCGTGGACCCTCACTTCAGGAAGCACAGCTCGATCTCTTCGCGCACCTCGGGCGTGAGGCGTTCGAGCGCGTCGAGGGCTCCCAGGTTCTCCGTGACCTGGTCGACCCGGCTGGCGCCGAGGATCACCGAGGTGACCCGGGGATTCGCCGCGCACCAGGCGATGGCGAGTTGAGCCGTGGTGACCTCGAGACGGTCCGCGATCCGGGCCAGGTCGCGGACGGTCTCGTTGCGCTTCGCGTCGGTCAGCAGCTTGGCGAGCCACTCGTAACCCGGCAGGGTCGCCCGGCTGCCTTCGGGGATTCCGTCGACGTACTTGCCGCTGAGCAGACCCGAGGCCAGCGGACTCCACGTCGTCAGGCCGAGGCCGTTCGCCGAGTCGTAGATGCGCGCGTAGTCGGTCTCGACCTTGCGTCGCTCGAACAGGTTGTACTGGGGCTGCTCGACCACCGGGGGATGCAGGTGGTGGCGTTCGGCGACCGCGATCGCTTCCGCGATCTCCGCCCCCGACCATTCCGAGGTGCCCCAGTAGTGGACCTTGCCCGCCGCGATCATGTCGGAGAACGCCCACACCGTCTCGACGATCGGGGTCTCCGGGTCGGGGCGGTGGCAGTAGCACAGGTCGACGAAGTCGAGACCGAGACGGTCGAGTGAGCCGTCGATCGCCTGCATCAGGTATTTGCGGTTCAGCGTGTTGCGCATGTTCGGACCGTCGTGCAGGCCCCAGAACAGCTTGGTCGAGATCACGTAGCTGTGGCGTGGCCAGTCCAACTCGGCGATGGCCGCACCCATGATGCGTTCAGACTCGCCGCCGCCGTAGGCCTCGGCGTTGTCGAAGAAGTTCACTCCGCCCTCTCTCGCCGCGGCGAGGCATTCCACCGCGAGGCCCGTGTCGACCTGGGTTCCGAAGGTGACCCACGAGCCGAACGACAGGGCGCTCAGCTTCAGCCCGGTGTGACCCATCCGGTTGTAGGGCATACTTGCCATGGCGTTGCTCCTTCTCGGGTTGTCCGGGTTCACGGGAGGGCGTGATCGTTCCCGACGAGGAACCCAACGGTATCGAATACCCGGAGGTTCCCCGTGACGCCGAAACCGATCGATCCGACCGTCCCCCGTGTCTGGGCCGTGGTCTTCTGTGTCGTCCTGGTCGCGACCGTGTCGACCCTCGTGGTCGCCGGACCCGAACCCGACGACGGCATGGGCGCTGGGGCACGACCTCGGTGGGCGGCCCTGGTCACACCGGCGACGGCGCGCGCCCGTCTCGCACGGCTCGCCACGGTGCAACCGGCCTGGGAGGTCGCGTACGACCGCGTCCGTGACTTCTCGACGGCGTGGGCCGACGTGGACCACAACGGGTGCGACACCCGTGACGACATTCTGCGGCGCGACCTGCGCGCGATCCGCACCCGCCCGGGCACGGGCGACTGTGTCGTGGTGGACGGCTCGCTCGTCGACCCCTATACGGGCGTGACGTTGTCGTTCTCGAAATCCGACGCGAGCGCCGTCCAGATCGACCACGTCGTCCCGCTGCACGCTGCGTGGATCCTCGGCGCCTGGCGGTGGCCGCCCGGCCGACGGCTCGCGTTCGCCAACGATCCGCGCAATCTGGTCGCCGTCGACGGCCCGTCGAACCAGGAAAAGGGCGATCGCCTGGCCGACCGATGGCTCCCGAAGAACGAGCGTATCCATTGCGTGTATGCCATCGACACGACGGTCGTCCATGCCGCCTACGGGCTCGGTGTCACCGCCGGCGAACGCCGTGCACTGCAGTCGATCCTCGATCACTGTCGCTGAAAACGTCCGTGGTGCAGGTGACGGAAATCACCACTGATCCGAACGGCTCATTCGGCCTGCGAACGGACGCATGACCGCACGGGCGTGCCTACGATACGGCAAACCAGAGGAGGGCACGTGGACATCGACGACTCGAAGTCGCAGCGGCGCACATCGATTCGCACCAAACTGCTCGTGGGGCTTGCGGTACCGGTGCTCTTCGTGGCGCTCATCAGCGGGTTCCAGGTCCGCAAGGCGCAGAACGAACTGAGTCAGACCAGGGGTGAGGTCACCCTCGCGTTGGCCGCCGGCGGGCCCACCACCTACATCACCGCACTGCTGGACGAACGCAACATCACCGCGCTCGAGCTTCTCGGTCTGCAGAACGCGGTCAAACTCGACCGGGTGGCGAACGTCGCCCAGGCCCGCAAGACGACCGACGCGGCTCAGGCGCAGTTCGAGCAGTCTCTGGACGCGGGTGGATCCCAGGTGCAGCAGCTCTTCGGACCGACCTTCGACCGCGCTCGCTCCCAGCTCGCCCGTCTCCGTGACAGTTCCGACGCGATCCCTGCTTCACAACGCAACACCGAAAACCAGAAAGCGGAAGGGATCTACGACCGGTATTCGATGTTGATCGGCCAGTTCCACCGAGCGAATGCGAACGCCGTTCGGCGTATCGACGACGCGCAGTTGCGCAACCGGGCCGATTCGATCGCTTCGCAGACCCAGTCGTCCGATCTGCTGTCGCTCATGTCCCGGACCGCGGCACTGAGCTTCATCCAGGACATCGGCATCGACGAACAGTTGCTGACCCAGGAACGCTTCACCCAGTACCAGGCGGCGAAGACGCGCGCGATCGACGACCTCGCGGGTGATCCGAAGGCGCAGTCGGTGATGCGGGGCTTCTACGAGCGGCCCACGATGAAGCGGTTCGAGACCACGATCAACAAGTTCGCGGAGGAGGGCGTCGTCGGGAATCCGGCCCCCGGGCAGACCGCCGACATCAACGCGGTCACCCAACTCATCGCGGACGCCGCCGACGTGAAGTACCCGAACGGAACCGACGCGTGGCAAGCGGCCAGGGCCTCGCTGCAGGACCGCGGCGACACGTTGATCTCCGCGGCGCAGACGAGTCGGAACTGGTACGTCGCCGTGTTTCTGCTGGCGACCCTCGTGTCGTTGCTGTTGGCCCTGTTGATCGCCCGGTCGATCGCGCGGCCCCTGCTGTCGATCGCCTCCCAGGCCGATGACATGGCCACCCGGCGCCTACCGGCCGCGGTGGGGTCGATCCTGGCCACGCCGATCGGTCAGGACGTCGTCGAACCCGAACTCGATCCGATCACCGTCGAGTCGCGCGACGAGGTCGCGGACGTCGCGGCGTCGATCAACGTCGTTCAACAGCGCGCCCTGGAGCTCGCGGTGGAGCAGGCGGTGCAGCGCCGCAACTTCGCCGACACCTTCTTGAACCTCGGTCGTCGGGTCCAGGGTCTCGTCGCCCGCCAGCTCGACTTCATCACCGAACTCGAGGACTCCGAGACCGACCCCGAGACTCTCGCGGACCTGTTCAAGCTCGACCACCTCGCCACCCGCATCCGACGCAACGCCGAATCCCTGGTCGTGCTCG
>JBDZVK010000249.1:0-4215 GCA_040255725.1 Actinomycetota bacterium | reverse complement strand
CCGTGGATGTTGACGGGCACGTCGAGGTCCTGGCACACCGCCCAGAGCCGGTCGTAGGACCGGTCGAAGATCGGGGTGATCCAGTCGATGTCGGGGGCGACGTTGGGCAACAGGATGCCGCCGCGCAGGCCGTGCTCGGCGATCCAGGTCACGTCGTCGATCGCGTCGTCGAGGTCGTTGAGGAAGATCTGGCCGATGCCGGCCCGCCGGTCGGGGAATCGTGCGCAGAAGTCGACGAGCCAGCGGTTGTGCGCCTGGATCCCGGCGTGGCGTTTCGCGTAGTCCTTCGGTTTCGGCGGGGGTGCGAACAGCACGAACGTGGGGAAGAACGGCGGCACCGTGTTGGGGAAGATCACCTCGCCCGAAACGCCGTCGGCGTCCTGTTGGCCGTTGCGCATGTCGTCGTCCCAGTTGCGCAGGCGCCGGTCGTCGCCCAGGTCGTTGTACGGGTTGCGGTACTTCCCCCGCCACGCGTCGAACTCGTCTCGGAACGCGGGGTCGAGGTACTCCCGGTACTGCGCGTGGCTGCCGCCGGCGTGCGTGTCGGCCGAGATCAGCGTGTAACGCTCGTCGTTGTCGGACATGATCACCCCTGGTCACCCGCGGTCGGTTGTCCCGTCACGCTACCGCCGCGAACGCTCCCGCATTCCCGGCCGGCCGGCCCGGCCACCTACGAAGCGGCGCGGCCGTGCCGAATGGCGGCGGCGCGCGGGAGCCGAGTCTCCGACCGCGCCGGGCTCACCAGAACTCCTCGAAGTGGATGTTGCCCGGGTCACGGCGTTTGTCGAGCTTGAAGCCCCGCTCGACGAGCAGCTCGACCACCCCTGTGGGCTCGGGGTACACCGGCTTCTCACCGGACTCGTCGGGCAGGCCGATCATGTCGGGGTTGCCGCACACGAACACGTGCACCTCGGCCGGGTCGAGTTCCACGCCGAGTCCCTCGGGCGTGAACTCGGTGCGCACGACGTCCTGGATGTAGCGCTTGGGAACGTCGGGCTCGCGGGTCGGGATCGCCAGGTAGGTGTAGTTGCCGAACCGTTTCGCCAGGGCCAGGTTCTTGTCGTGGTACACCAGATCCGACCAGTGCCGGGCGGTCACCACCGACACGATCGGGCCGGTGTGGCCGGTGCGCAGCAACTCGACGATCATCGCCAGGTTCGGCGCCTCGCCGGTGCCGGTGGCCAGAAACACCAGCGGCGTGGTGGGGTCGTCGATCGCAGCGGCCGTGTAGCGGCCGGCCATCTTGCGTCCCATGAACAACCGGTCGCCGACGTCCTTGAGTGCGAGACGGGGAGTGAGGCCCGGCACGAAGTCTTCTTCGGGGCGCACCAGCACGGCATAGATCTCGATGTCGTCGAGGTCTTCACAACGCGCCAGGTCGGCGACGCCGTGGTCGGCGTGGTAGTCGTCGCTGGTGAACATCGGCGTCGACACCGAATAGGAGCGACGCACCAGCTTCGACCACTTCGCGTCGATGTCGGCCTCGAGCGCGTCGTCGCAACGGGGTTCCCAGTAGCCCAGGCCCAGCGAGGCGTAGGTGCCGGGCACGAACGAGACCGGACCCTCGTCGGGCTTCACCCCGAACAGCCACACCTCCTCGGTCAAGCGGTCGAAATAGGTGATCGTCGCGTTGTAGTAGTGCTCGGCGAGCTGCGGACCCCATTCGTCGAGTGAGTCCTTCGCTTCGGCGAAGCTCAGCGAAGCGTCGATGGATTCGGGTAGCGCCACGGTTCAGAGATCCTCGGAGATCGGCGACTGAGCGAGTTCACCCTATTACCGCCCGGCACCCCGCTCGTGACCGGTCGGTGCTCACCCGAGCGGTCTTTCGAACCAGGCACGGGGGAGCGTGTCGAGTGCCGGGCGTTCCTCGACGTTCGTGGCCACCGGCTCGCCGTCGGCTCCCACGAGGTGGGGCGTCGCGGGCAGGTCGACGTCCGCGCGTCGCAGGATCGCGTGGAGGACCTCGAAGGCCTGGGGGGCGAGCTGGTCGAGTGGGCGATTGCGGTGGACCCGGACTCCCAGGTCGGCCATGGCGATCCGTTGAAGCCCGTGGCGCCGCGCCACGTCGATGAGCAGGCCGACGTCCACCCCGTAACCGGAGCTGAACGGCAAGGCGGTGAGCGCCGACCGCCGCGCCGCGATCTCGCCCGACAGCGGTTGGGGGAACACGGTGAGCTCGGGGTGGTACAGCGACAATGCGGGTTTCGCCACCAACTCGGTGACCCGGCCGCCGGGCAACCCGTCGGCACCGACCGGGCGCGAGTAGTGACCCTTGACGAACACGCATTCGGGGTCGTCGAGCAGTGGTCGGACGAGCCGGGTGACGAATCCGGGGTCGAAGTCGACCAGGTCGGCGTCGACCCACGAGATGATGTCCGCGGCGATTCCGGCGACCGCTTTCCACATCGCCTCGCCCTTGCCTCGACGCGTTCCGGCGGCGGGCAGCACCTCGGCGCTCGCCAGCACGGTCGCCCCCGCGTCGTGGGCGATCCGTGCCGTCGCATCGGTCGAGGCGTCGTCGAGCACCACGATCTCGTCGACCAGCGGGTTCGCCACCACGAGCTCGGCCCGGATCGCGTCGATGATCGGGCCGATCGTCGCGGCCTCGTCGTGGGCGGGCAGGCACACCGCCACCGTGGCGGTGCCCTTGGCCTCGGCGAGTGCGGCAGGGTCGACGGTGTCGAGCGGGGTGAGCGTCATCGCTCCCGCCGGTCGGCGACCGCCAGGTTCGCGTCTGGTCCGAGGACGTCGCCGTCGCGCAGGGCACGCAGGACCTGCAGGTACGCGACGGTCTCGGCGACGTCGTGCACCCGGAAGATCGCACCCGCGACGGGGCCGATGAACCCGATCGCGGCGAGGGTGCCGGGAAGGCGGTCGGCGGGGCGGCGCCCGGTGATCGCGCCGATGAAGTCCTTGCGTGACAACGCCCACAACACCGGCCGACCGAGCGCCGTGACCCGGTGGGCACGACGGAGCACCTCGACCGACTGGTACGGCGTCTTGGCGTAGTCGATGCCGGGGTCGACGATGATCGAGTCACGACCCAGACCAGCGTCGACGGCCGTGGCGATCTGCGCGTCGAGCATCGCGACGACGTCGCCGGTCACGTCGTCATAGAGGTCCGGGTCGAGCAGCTTGTGTTTGGGCGCCACCCGCGTGTGCATGACCACCAGGCCGCAGCCGGCGTCCGCGCACAGCCCGACGAGTTCGGGTCGGGCCAGTCCGGAGACGTCGTTGATGATCGCCGCGCCGGCGTCGATCACCGCACGGGTCACCGCGGGTCGGTAGGTGTCGACCGAGACGACCGTGTCGGGTCGGGCGGCGATCACGGCCTCGACGAGGGGCACCACCCGTGATGCCTCTTCGTCCTCGGAGATCTCGGGCACGCCGGTGATGCCCGACTGGCCGCCCACGTCGAGAATCGCCGCGCCCGCGTCGAGCAGCTCGAAGCACCGTTCGGCGCGTGCTTCGGTGGTGGTGAGCCGTTCCCGGTCCGAGAACGAATCCGGCGTCGCGTTCACCACGGCCATCACCAACGGCCGGCCCGTGTCGAGTGTGTGACCACGGCAGATCAGCGCCGGCCGCGCCGTCGGCTCGGCGACGGGGGTGGCACGGTCGTAGGAGTCGGCGGAGGCGTGCATGAGCGTGGAACGATCTCGACACTGGAGGGTCGGTGACCGGCCCCCGTGAGCCTACGGTGACCCGGCCCCGGAGGTCATCTCGGTCGGTCCCCGGCGGTGCGACGTGTCCAACGACACAGGCTGTTTTTCTGGCATATGACAGAAATATGGGCCTACGATGCCCTTCCGTGCAGCAGCGAGGCCGACGATGACCGGTTCACCCCAGACGAACGACGCAGCGACGCGTCCAGACGCCGACCGTGACCTGGTCGTGCTGTTCGCCAGGGCGATCCGCCTTCTCGGCGACGCCGGCTACCCCGTGGCGGCGAACCGCCTGGCGGCCAAGGCCTGGTGGTCGTTGAAGAACGACGACCCGACCGGCGCCCACCGGATCAGCGGCGTCATGCACCACCTGGCCAAGCTGCCCGACGAAACGGTTCCGATCGAACGTCGGCGCACGACCGTCCCTGCAACCGCGAACACTGGAGTGAACTGATGGCCGACCGCGAACTGGACGTCCGCAACGAGATCCCGATGCGCCGACACGAACTGATCTTCGAGAACTACCACGGCCTCGGCGCCGGTGAGGCGTTCG
>JBDZVK010000248.1:0-4222 GCA_040255725.1 Actinomycetota bacterium | reverse complement strand
TGGTTCTGGTCGGAGAACCACCGGATCATCGGCCACACCAACGAGTACCTGGCCGGCCAGCGGTTCCCCGACGACACCTTCACCGTGAGCGGTCTCACCGGCGCCCAGTCCCGCGACCGGGCGAAACCCGACATCCTCGAATGGATCTCCGAGCGCTTCCAGTTCGGCTTCTTCGAGTGGCACTCCAACGTCTACATGCTCAAGGACGTCACCCCGTTGTTGACGCTGGTGGAACTCGCCGACGACCCCGAGATCGTCACCGCCGCGGCGATGGCGCTCGATCTGTGCCTGCTCGACCAGGCCGCCCACCTCCAGGACGGCTGCTTCACGGCACCGCGGGGGCGCACCTACGAGAAGGACAAGATGAATTCGCTCGACGAGGACACCTTCGGGACGACCAAGTTCCTCTTCGACGACACCGACGCCGCCTATCCCGCGCTCAGCGACTCGGGTGCCACGTACTTCAGCGCGGCCAGGCGCTACCGGCCACCCCAGGTCATGCTCGACATCGCGACCTCCGCAGAGACCAGCGTGGTGCGGGAGCGTCACGGGGTGTACTTCGACGGATCCGAGCCCGTGCAGCGCTACGTGTGGGCGCCGTTCGGACGGGACTTCACCAAGCAGGAGAACCTGGAGTTCTGGTGGAGCCTGGGCGCGGTCGGCATGTGGCCCATGGCCCAGGTCGGCGTCGCCACGGCCAACACCTACCGCCTCTGGGACACCTCCGGCTTCGAACAGATCAAGCTGCTCGCGCTGCTGAACGACTTCGACCCGGTGAAGATCCGCGACTGGGAGCAGGCCCGGGCCGCGGTCATCAACTTCGGGTTCCTCTCCGAGGCCAACACCTACGCGTGGCGCCACCCGAAGGTCTCGCTCGCGTCGGTGATCGACCACCGCAAGGGCGAGATGCGCGACCAGGCCCACGCCTGGCAGGCGGCGATCGACGAGCGGGCGATGGTGTTCACCACCCATCCGGTGACCGAGCCCGCGGCCGGCGACGACTGGTCGCGGTCGGACGCGCCCGGCTACTGGACCGGTTCGGGCTCGATGCCCCGGTCCGCGCAGTTCGAACGTACGGCCATCCATCTGTACGACCCGGCCTGGGACGCGTCGACCGACGCGCTGGTCTGGGCCGTGCTCGGCTACCGCGACTACACCCACGCGTACTTCCCGAAGGACCATTTCGACCGGTGGACCCAGACCGGCAACTGGACCGTCGGCGAGCGCAAGGGGGGCTACATCGCCCTGTGGTCGTGGCGGGCACCGACCTGGCGCGAGTACGACTCGGCGGTCTACGCCGCCCGGGGCTTCACCACCTCGTTCGACCTGGTCGCCCGCGGCGGCCCCGACAACGTGTGGATCGTCGAGTGCGGCACGGCCGAGAGCGACGGGACCCTCGAGGACTTCGTGGCGGCGCTGACCGCCCACGACCCGGTCGTCGACAAGGGCGACGACGGGTTCGTCGTGAACTGGACGTCACCGTCGGCCGGTTCGATGGACTTCGGCTGGACCACCCCGTTCACGGTGGCCGGCAACGACGTGCCGCTGGGTGACTTCCCACGCCACGAGTCACCGTGGGGCACGATCGACCGACTTTCGCTCACCTACGAGCTCGCGTCGCCGAACGCCTCGTGGAGGTGTGACTTCCCCAGCCGGACCCGGCAGGTGTCGTGACCGAACCCGGGCGGCTTCGCTTCGGGGTCGTCGGAGCCGATCATCTCCACCTGTTCAGCATCGTCGAGGGCCTGGTCGGCGCCGGCGCCCGCCCCGCGGCCCATGCGCCCACAGGCGTGTTCGTCGACGCGTACGCCGGCTGGCAGTCCGAATCGGTCGAGCGATCGGTCGACGACCTGCTCGCCGACCCGGCGATCGATCTGGTCGTGACCGTCGGAGTCCCCGCCGAGCGTGCCGCGGTCGCGGTGGCGGCCATCGAGGCCGGCAAGGCGGTGGTTTCGGCCAAACCCGGGGTGACATCGCGTGACCAGCTCGACGCGCTCCGGGCCGCGACCGCGGGGGTCGACGGGCGGCCCTGGACGGTGCTGTTCACCGAACGCTTCGAGAACCGGGCGGTGATCCACGCGATCGACCTCGCCCACCGCGGCGCGATCGGGGAGATCCGACGGGTCCGTGGGGTCGGACCCCACACGCTCGACGCGCCGTCCCGCCCGAACTGGTTCTTCGACCCGACCCGCTCGGGCGGCATCCTGGTCGACCTCGCGTCCCATCAGATCGACGAGTTCCTCACCCTCACCGGTGACCCCGACGATGCCGCGATCGTCGACGCCGCCGTGGGCAACGTCGCCACACCCGGTCACCCGGCCTTCGAGGACGTCGGCAGCCTGAGCATCGTCGGCGGCGGTGCCGAGGGGCACCACGCGGTCGACCTGTTGTCGCCGCCGGGGCTGGGCACCTGGGGAGACGTGCGCCTCGAGGTCACCGGCACCACCGGCACGCTCGAGGTCCGGGCGAACATCGACGTCTGTGGCGAGCCTGGCCCGGAGCACCTGCTCCACGTCGACGCCGAGGGCGCCCGCCGCGTCGACCTGTCCGGGGTGGGCGTCGAATGGGCGTCGTGCCTGTTGGCCGACGTCGCCGCGGGGACCGAGTCGTTGATGACCCAGTCCCACGTGTTCGCCGTCTCCGCGTTGTCGCTCGACGCCCGTGACCGTGCCCGTTCCTGGGGGAGCGACCGGTGACGGACCTGCGGGTGGGCGTGGTCGGGATGGGCGTCGGCCAGCTGCATCTGCTCTCGTGGATCGACGTCGAGGGCGCCACGGCGGTCGCGCTGGTCGAGCCCGACGGGACGCGCCGCAGCCGCGCGGCCGCGGACTGGGGCCTCGAGGCGTACGCGTCGCTCGACGAGCTCCTCGATGCCGGGGTGGACGTGGTGGACCTGTGCACACCGCCTGCGCTCCACGAGGCCCAGATCGTGCGCTGTCTCGACGCGGGTGTCCACGTGATCTGTGAGAAGCCGCTGGTCGACTCGCTCGCCGCGTGCGACCGGTTGGCGACCGCCGTCGAGGCCGCGCCGAACGGTGCGCGGCTGATGCCGGTGTTGCAGTACCGCTTCGGACGCGGCGCCGCGCAGGCTCGGGCGTTGGTCACCGCCGGGGTGACCGGCCGGCTGTTCACCGCGCACTCCTCGACGTGGTGGCGCCGGGAACCCGACTACTATGACGAGGCGGCGTGGCGCACGACCTGGCAGGGCGCCCTCGGTGGCACCGTGGTGAACCACGGCGTGCACATCCACGACCTGTTGACCTGGGTCGGCGGTCCGCTCGCCGAGATCCGTGCGCTCGTCGACACCCGGGTCAACGACGTCGCGACCGAGGACTGCGCGGTCGCCATCGGCCGGACCGGCGACGGGGGACTGGTGACCATGAACGTCACCACCGGGGCGGCCGAGGAGTCGTCACGTCTCGCGTGGTGCTTCGAACACGTGCAGATCGAGTCCGCGACCAATCCGTACCATCCGGCCGGCAAACCGTGGACGTTCCTGTGGCGCGACGACGAAAGCCGCCGGGCAGGTGAAGCGCTGCTCGCCGACGTGGCGGCAGTGCCCGATGCCTTCACCGGTCAGTTCCAGGCCTTCGTCGACGCACTCGCGGCGGATGCGCCGACCCCGGTGACCCTGGCCGAGGCGCGCGCCGCGCTCGAGGTGGTGACCGCGTGGTACCACTCGGCCCGGCACGGCACGCCACAGAGGCTCCCGATCGGTCGCGAACATCCGGCCTACGGCTCCTGGCTTCCCGACTGACGCACCGTGACGGCCCTCGCGGGGCGTACCCTGAGGGTCCGGCGATCGGTGAACGGTCGTGTACACTATTGTTCACCGTTCTAGCCCGCGCCGTCCGCCACTGGAGTCGCCGATGAAGACCTACACCCACGACGGAACCACGATCGCGTACCGCGACGAAGGGTCGGGGCCGGCCATCGTCTTCCTCCACAACGGGGGCACGTCATCGACGATCTGGCGGGAGCAGATCGCGACCCTGTCGGCCTCCCACCGCACCCTCGCGATCGACCTGCCGGGCTTCGGAGCCTCACCGCTGCCCGATCCGCCGGCGACACTGGGCGCGATGGTCGATCTGGTCGGTGCGTTCATCGACGATCTCGGGCTCGCGCCCGTCACCCTCGTGGGAAACTGCATGGGGTCGAACATCGCCGTCCAGGTCTCCCGGGCCCACCCCGACCGCGTCACCGGCGTCCTGGCCGTCAACCC
>JBDZVK010000011.1:0-23648 GCA_040255725.1 Actinomycetota bacterium | reverse complement strand
TGTGGAACACCGGCGTGATGGGCGACAACGATTTCATGCACCACCAGGTCGAACGCACCGGCGGAGAAGACGCTGTACCGGTCGAGGGGCTGTCGATCGATTCGCTGCTGGACCACGACGGCAACGACTGGGTCGTCACCGACGAGGGAGCCGAACTGGGAAGGCTCGACGACCTCGACGTCCGTCTGTCGCTGTCGTGGAAGGCCAAGGTGTACGCGGACGCCGCCTCCGCAGAGGCCGCACGGTCGGGTGTCGGCGCGATCAGCCTGGCCGACGCGCTCGACCGGCTCGCGTCGGTCCTGGACGAGCCACTCGCCGCCACCGGCGACGACGCGCTGTCTTCCAGCGCCCTGCGCGACCAGCTCCGGTCACGCTTCGACAACAGCCGCAGCGACCGCACCTGAGACGACCGACCGGGCTTGTCCGCAGGGCACATCGCCGTCGGCGGCGGCCACACCGACCGGTCCCCTCCCTCGACTCCTCGATCGGCGATTCGCCCAACGGGCCGTCTCGACGAACCAGGTGCCGTCGAGTTCGGCGTCATCGGCATCGACAACCGCGGAACACCTGACCGGTTAGGCCGCCCGTTCACGCAGTTGTTTGCGCACGTCATCGTCTTCGCGCCCGACGCGCAGCAACGCGGCTGCGAGACGCGGCAGATCGGCCCGCGGGCACAACCGGGCGAGGGCATCGCCATCGTCTGGTAGGCCGAGATCGGCGGCAGTGCGGAGCGCGGGCGCACCGAAGAACGGCTGGTACTCGGGCCATTCGCCCTGGACCTCCCGGAGGAAGATGTCGGCACCGACGTCACCGATGCCCTTGCACTCCTTCAGTCGCCGCCGGGCCTCGGGCACGTCGCCGTCGGCGGCGGTGCGGAGCTGCCGGAGATCACCGTGGTAACGATCGGTGACGAGCTCCGCTGTGGCGGCGAGCATCCGGGACGTGCTCTCGTCGTAGCGCGCATAGCCGGAGCGGTTGAGCACGTCGGTGCGCTGTCTCCAGGTGGCGTCGCTCATTGCCTTGGCGCTCCGCCAACCGGCATCCCGGATCGCCCGCATCGCGTCGACGGCAACGTTCGAACGGATGCGCGCGCTGAGCAGCAGCGACAGGCACAGCAGCTGGAACAGCGACGACGCGCCGCCGCGAAGCCGAATGCCGGCCTCGCGCGCATACGTGGTTCCCCAGCCGTCGAGCAGTCGGGCAACGAGGTCGTTTCCAGATGCGGTCATGGGGTACTCACGTCGCTGACCGGTCGCTCCCGATCGGCGCTCCTTCTGTCGGGTCGGCCCCGCGGTCGTCGCCGTCAGAACACCGCGACGAACGGCGGCCCTCGCGGATCCTTCCCGACCGGGGACACGCCAAACCCGACGGCCCGGGCGCGACGCGGGTCAGCCCCCACGTCCAGGTTCCCGGGGCTACGTTGAAGCGACCTCCCCATCAGCAGGAGACGACCCCGACAGGCAACGTGGCGTGGCGACGGGAACGGTGGGCCGACCCGCCGTCACGACCGGTGCCGATTCGACAAGGAGAGCCATGACCGTCAATCCGACCGAAGCACAGATCAAGACGCTGATCGCCGATTCCAAGCGCATCGACGGCGAAGTGGTGATGCTCAACCTCCTCAAGTTCAAGGACCGGGCGAGCAGTTCCGGCGGCGGGACCGGCGAGGAGTCCTACATGCGCTACGGCGCGCTGGCCACGCGCAAGGTCGCGGAGCGGGGCGGTCGGATCGTGTGGATGGGTCGGCCCGACTCGACCGTGATCGGCGACGAATCGGCCGGCGACTGGGACGTGGTCGTGCTGGTCTCGTACCCGAGCCGCAGGGCCTTCATCGACATGACCTCGGACCCCGACTACCAGACCGGCCACGACGACCGGGAGGGCGGCCTCGAGCGCATGGCCCTCGTCGCCATGACGCCCGACGAGGGTTTCACGACGCCATCGTCTTGAGATCAGGCCGGCGAGTCCCTCGAAGGTGCTTCGGCCTCCCCCGCATGCGTTCTCGATTGCCTCCTCTGCCATTCACGCCGAGCACAGGCAACCGCCGTAGGTGCCGGTGCTCCTTCGGGACTCGTCGGGTGAGCCAATCCTCTCGACGTCATGACCGGTCACCAGACCCTTCCGCCCAACGAGGTGGCTCCAACCGACTGCCCGCTCGACGATGTGTGCGAACTCCTTCTCGATTCATGTCGACCGCTCTGCTCAGAGGCCCGTCGTCCGCCATCGCTATTCGTTGACGGTGCCGAACCAGACCTGTCCGTCGGTGCCCACGCCGACGAGTCCGCGGGGGGTCGCCACCAGCCCGTTGAACGCCCTTCCCCCTGGCGTGGCGAGGGCCTCGGACCACGCGCCGACGGTGGGATCGAACACGGCCATGGCCCCGCGGCCCATGCGATCGGTGAAGTCGCCGCCACCGACCAGCACGTCCTCGCCGTCGGCCTCCGCACGAGCGGCACGTCGTCATACAGCGTCTCGCGAACGATGACGTGGGAGAACCGCACCAGTCCTGGCTCCGGCTCGGTGAACAGTCCGCCTCGAACACCATCCTCGAGGGCCGCCACGACCTGGTCTTCATCGCAGCCCTCGAATGTGACCGCCGCAGCGTTCACGAGCAGCTCGACGGCGACTTCGACGCCGACGACGGCGGCGAGACGCAAGACATCCACGGTGGTGGCACGCAGTAGTCCGAGTCGGCGCCGCAGGACGTCGCGAACGCCCTCGGGCACGCGCCGACTTGGCAGCGAGCGAACCTTCGCACCGCAGCAACCGCGCCACCTCGGTGAGGTAGAGCGCATTGCCGGCAGTCCGCTCGACCAGGGCCTCCGCCAGTGCCGCGTCGATGTCGGATCCGGTCACCCCCGACACCAGTTTTGCGGCTTCGTCGGGCCCGAAACCGTCGAGGTCGACTCGTGCGGGCGCACTGTGCGCGAGCGCCGCTGCGGCATCGAGACCCCCGGCGCCCGGCCAGGACGGGCGCGCCGAGGCGACGACCAGCAGCGCGACCCCGGCGACGTCCTCGATGATGCCGGTGAGCAGGCTCATGGTCTCGTCGTCGGCACCGTGAAGATCGTCGAGCAACAGCGCCAGCGGTCCTTGGCCCGCGACTGTGGTGATCAACTCGCCGAGCCCACGGCGAAGCTTCACTCGGGCGGCTGACAGGTCGTGGTCCCACTCCCCACCACCGTGCGGGTCGACAAGGCGAGCCAGCGAGGAGTCAGCGGCAGTACGGTCTGCGGTGATCGCCTGCACGATCTGCGCCCAGAGCATCAGCGGGGGTGCACCCTCGGACTCTGGGCAGCGACCTGACGCGACCGTCCACCCGCGCTGTGCCAGCTCGTCGCCGAGGCGCCGCAGCAACGTCGACTTGCCCACGCCGGGTTCCCCGGCAACGAGCGCCACCGCTGTGATCCGATCGCTCGATGCCGTGCGTGCCGTCTGCACCAGCGTGTCGAGTTCAGGCTCGCGTCCGACGAATCCGTTCTTCGGATCGCCGCGCAGGATCGATGGGGCCGAGGTGCGTGGCACCTCGACGTCGTGGTTGAGAAGGTCGTGTTCGAGTTGTTCCAGCGCTGGCCCGGGCTCCAACCCGACATGCTCGCGCAGGTACATGCGGGCACGGTGCAGCGCATCGAGCGCATCGGCCTGGCGACCATCGACATACAGCGCGGTGGCGAGCAGCCGCCACCTCTCTTCACGACGCGGATCGTCTCGGGTGAGACCCTCGGCGGCTGCAACGGCCCCTCGTGGGTCTCCGGTGGCGAGCACTGCCGCCACGAGGCGCTCGCGTGCCGCCCCTCGTAGTTCGTCCAGCCGCGCAACTTCGGGTAGGGCCCACGGCCGGTCGGCCACCTCTGCAAAGGCCGACCCACGCCACAGCGCCAGGGCCTGCTCGAGCGTCCGTCGGGTCGTGACGGGGTCGGTCGGAGTCTCGAGGGAGGCGACCATCGACTCGAACCGCCAAGCGTCCACGGCGTCGGCCGGAAGCACGAGCGTGTAGCCGGGCGGTTGACTCAGCAGGAGCGAGGCGGGAGCGCGGGGTGCCCGCTCGGGCTCGAGCGCACGGCGCAATCGGGACACGTCGCTTTGCAGCGCGCCGACCGCTGCAACTGGTGGCTCGCCTTGCCACAGCGCGTCGATGAGCCTTTCGACGGACAGCACTTCGCCTCGGGCGACGAGCAGCAGCGCGAGCAGGGATCGCTGCCGCCGCCACCCGAGGTCGATGGTTCCGGGGTCACCGCGGTCGTCGTGCGTCGCCTCGAGCGCACCGAGCACACGGATTCGGACGCTCATACACGGGATCGTACTTCGATCAGGTATCGGCCGTCGGACGGGAGTTCCGCAGCCACAAGCCTCTGCACCGTGTGCCGAACGGCACGAACACTCGTACCATCTGACAGGGCATCAGGCCATCGGCGAGCGCGTCGGCGGCATCAGTGCCCCGCGTAGTCTGGAGCGAGCCATTCGGTTGCAGACCACGGGAACTTGTTGAGGTCGTTGTTGAGTTGGGTCATCTTGGAGGAGAGAACCGGATCGGTCGCCCAGAGATTGTTGTCGGGATCATCCGCCCGAACTCCGAATCCCAGCGGGTTTTCGAAATTCAACGACATCACCCAATGGTTCTTGTCAGTGATGATTCCGCCATGGTCTTGAATGGCGTGAAGGATCGCGGTCATCGTTGGGCCAAGACCACGCTGGGCAGCATATGCGTCGACGTCGAAGCTCTTGGGGAGTGTGAAAACTTGACCCACCTCTGGCGCGTTGGGATAGGCGCTCGGGTCGAGAGACCCGTCAGTTTGTTTCGACGGAAAACTCGCCGAACCTGATTTGTAGTCGGGGAAGGTCATCGAGATCATATGATCGATCTGGTCACTTCGAACCTCTTCGGGACCAATCTGCGTCAGCTCGTCGCTTATACCAGCAACACTCGAACTTCCCTGGATCAAACCAAGCCAGTAGTTCCAAGATCCTGCCTTGCGCCCACCCCTGTCTCCATACCAGTAGCCTGCCGACGAGAAGACCCAGCCTCCCCCGGAATGGGGCGTCACCCCGAAGTACGACCTCCAGATCCCGGTGCCCATATCGTAGATCGCAAGAGCGTGGTCGCCACCGATACTCGGCGCAGCCCACGTTGGGAGCGGGATCTGCCCAGTCGTCATCTGCACGAGCTTGGGGAACGTCGTGACTCTCCTGTCGGTCGACGAAAATGTTTGGAGATTCTGATACGGATTTGATGAATCGACGACGTAGATGGGAACGCTGTCATTGGACTGCACCCCCATGCCAACGCTCGCACCCAGCCGAATCGTGTCTGCCCAACGCGGTGGAAGATACATTCTGGGGAGTTCGTCGGAAACGAAGGACGCAATGCCGGAAGAGTTCGGCGCAACTGGCGCATCTTCCGGGATGCCTCTTGTGGCCATCGTGCCAGCGGCGAGATAATGACCTGGGTCGAGCGGATCCCAGTTTTGGGTAGCATGCAGATCAGCGAGGGTCTTTTCCGGATCGACTTCGGCCAACGGGGCGATCGTGCTGTTGTCGGTCGTGGTGACACAATGGTCCGCCTCGGCGATAGCATCGGGCGCCTGATAATCGAATCCGTTGTAAATGCAGTTTCTCTGGGTATCGAATCCCCGCGCGGTGTCCAGCCCCGCTGGAAGGCACGACGACAGCGCCAGACCAGCAGCCAGCAGCGTCATCGAGACGATGGTCTTTTTCTTGTTCACCGAGAACATTTCCCGCAAGCTCTTATCGTCGGGTTGCGACATACCAGTTGGCCCCGCCCATGGCGACGGCCGGACCTCCGGTCGAGTATCGGCACGATCACCGACTTCCTTGAGAGCGACCGTGCCGATGTCGGGAGTCCGCAGGATCGCCGCGCCGAATGCGCCGACGGCAGTCGCCCGGCCTCACGCACCCGAACGCCGGGCCATCGCTGATCATCGCGGACCCGTACCTCTCGCGCGCACGGCATCACGTCGAAATCAAGGCCGGATCTTGAGCGGAGCAGTGCAGAGCAGCCATCCACCGGCGCCTACGCGGCGGCAACTCACCTCGCCACATATCGAAGCCGTCGCATCACTGATGCCGGCATTCGCTGGATGCGATGCCCTGATATCCCGACGCGGAATCGTTGCCTTGATTCTCCGACATTGCTACAGTGTCGGATTATGTCGACATCGCAAGGAGCGCCGACGAGGGGACCTTTCCGGATCTATACGCCATCGTCGTTCGGGGATGCCATCCGCCACTACCGCACCGAGGCTGGGCTCACCCAGGCCGAGCTCGCCACGATGGCCGGGCTGCAGCGCAGCTACCTGTCCGAACTCGAAAGCGGGAAGGAGACCGAACAGGTCAAGCGGCTCTTCCGGGTGCTGCGACAACTCGGCGTTCGAATGACCGTCGAAAAGGCGGACTGGTAGTGGCACAGGCGCTGGCGGTCTGGCTGTACGGAACGCAGGTCGCGGTCATCGATCAGGACCGTGACCGCCCACGGCTCACCTACACCGCGGAGGCCCTGGACCGCTATCCGCTGGGAACCCCGCTCCTGTCGCTCTCGCTCCCCCTCCGGCCGCAGCGCTATACGCAAGGGTTGGTGCGGCCATTCCTCGACGGATTGCTTCCCGAGGGTGACTCCCGGAAGGCGATCGCCCGAGATGTCCACGTCCCCGAACGGGACACCTACGGCCTGATCCGAGCCCTGGGACGGGACTGCGCGGGCGCGATCGTCATACAGCCCGACGGTGACCCGCCCCCGACGGCGCCGACGACCACCACCGCGCAGCCGCTGTCCGACGCGGAGCTCGAAGTGCTCGTGCGGGATCTGAAGAGCGCGCCGCTCGGCGTCGGCGGTGGGGTCCGCATCTCCCTGGCCGGCGTGCAGGAGAAGCTCGTGTTGACACGCATGCCCGACGGGTCATGGGGACGCCCCGTGCATGGGACACCTTCGACCCACATTCTCAAACCGGAGATCGCCTCGTTCCCGGACACGGTGGAGAACGAGGCCGTGTGCATGCGTATCGCCCGGCATCTGGGCCTTCAAGTGGCCAGCGTCGAGACCATGCAGATCGGCGGTCGGAAGCTCATCGTCGTCGAGCGTTACGACCGACAGGTCGCAACGAACGGCACCGTGGAGCGCGTCCACCAGGAGGACTTCTGCCAGGCAACCGGCGTCGCGCCCGACACCAAGTACGAAACCCACGGCGGTCCGTCGCTACGCCGGATCGCCGACATCCTCGCCGCGGTCGCAGCACCCGCTGCTCTGGAGCAACTCCTGAAGGCCGTCACGCTGAACTGCGTGCTCGGCAACGGTGACGCACACGCGAAGAACTTCTCGCTGCTCCACAGCCCTTCGGGATCGCTGGCGCTCGCTCCCGCGTACGACCTGATGAACACCCACTACTACGGCGACGACCGATTGGCCATGTACGTGGACGACGTCCGTCGGACCGATCGAGTCACCGTCGATCGGATCGTCAACGAGGCCACCCGATGGGGCATGCCACCAGAACAGGCGAGGACGATCGTGCGTGATCTGCTCGACGCCACACCGGCAGCGATCGCGGGCGCGGTCGACGAGATCGGCGCGGTACCAGCACCGATCATCTCGTCCATCGTCGCCCAGCACAAACGACTGCTCGCCGGCGCGTAGCTCGGCCGATCAGCGTCGGCCACCCACCTTCGACCACGGCCAAGCCCCGTTCCTCGCCCGTCACAGCACCGGAAACCGCCACCTCCTACCTCCTGCCCGACGGCCGGCCCGAGCAACGACGAAGGCCCGGAATCCTGAGCGATTCCGGGCCCTTCGTGATTGGTAGCGGGGGCAGGATTTGAACCTGCGACCTTCGGGTTATGAGTTCCACACGGTTGTCCGGACGGATGCCATCGATTCCGTGAAACCCCAGGTCAGCACGGTTCCAGGTGGTTTCAAGCATCCACCATCCGGGCCGATCCCACACCGTCCGGCCCGGTTCGTTTGACACAGGTTTGACACGCCGGCCTCGCCTACGCCCCAGTTGTCAGTCGGTGCACGAACCTGCCAGGCGTGACGATTTCCGGCCACGCGACGTCGTCGAAGTCATGGTCACCTGAGCAGATCATTTCGGCACCCCGCTCGCGGGCCAGCGCCACCAGGTAGTCATCGTCCGGATCAGCGGTCACCGCTTCAATCACCTCCGGGTCCGGCACAGTCACAACCAGCAGACGGACGTCCCGCTCGAAACGATCGAGTTCCTCGCGGGTTCGATACTTCGTGAACTTCTCACGCTGCAGGACCCGATGCAGCTCGTCGAGCAGATGGGGGCAGGCGATCATCCGGAAGCCACCGGCCGCGGCGAGTTGGACGACGCGGCGCGAGATGCCATCGCTGATGGCCGCGGAGACAAGCACGTTCGGGTCGACAACGACGCGCAATGGGCCTTCACCGCCCTCGCCTACCACGAAAGCGCGTCAGTTCCCGGTGCGCGAATCGCGGCGTACCGCCGCAAGTTCTTCGCCCGCCATCACCTGCGCGGCGGCCTCGTTCAGCGCGTCGGGGTTGGACGCATCCTGAGCGGAGAACTCGTCCAAGAGACGCCGCAGATCCTCACCTGCGATCGACCGCCGGACGGCTTCGTCAACGACCTCAGCGACGGGCACGCCCCGCCGCGCGGCTTCTTGCTGGGCGAGGCTCATTGCTTCTTCGGTGAGCTCGATCGTCGACATGCCACCAAGGCTACTCAGGAATTGCACCGCACCACCTCGGTCGCGGCCCCCGCCGCCTCGGCGCGCCCTCTCTCGCTCCTGCAGAGATCCAGAACGCCTGGCTTCGGCCGTCCTCGTGCCATCGTCAGACTCGCCGGATGACGTCGCTGTTCGTTGGTATGGTCGCCGCCAAGACCACAGGGAACATCCACCGGCCGCCGGAGCGCCGGGATGCGTGAGGTAATCGACGTTGGCAGACATAGCGCAACCAAGAGACGAGGCCCGTCGCAACACCAGAGCGCGGTTCGAGCAGTGGGCGAAGAACCCGACTTGTGGGGCGAACACGCTTTCCGCGGTGCACAACGTGCGCATGGACGCCGCCGCGAAACAAGCTGGCTTGAAGCCGAGCTTCGGTCAGTCCCCATTCGCGATCACACGTGGAAACCGGTTCGAGGCCGGTCTCTTCACGAACAATGCCAGCAAGATCCGAAGTGCGTTGGAGCGAAAGGGCTGCTTGCCAGTGGGCTCCAGCGGCTTTCTCGATCTGCGGCTCCGCATGAACGGTGGATCACGTCTGAACACAGCCGATGAGGCGCTTGGCGACACGGAGCGCTGGCTCCAGCGCCTTGCGTCAGATCCGGCCGCCGCTGAGACGATCGTGGCGGCGCCGATGATCCGCATCCCCAAGGGGGTGATCCTTCCCGAGGCGCTGCTGATTGTCGACGTCGTTACCGTTGTCGAGAGTGCGGGTGTCGCACATCTGACCGTCGGCGAGGTGAAGGTCTTCCCCGACCGCGGGGGTCATACCGACGCGCACCAGATCGCCTCAGCCCGTGCCCAAGCTGGCGTCTACCGTCACGCCTTTCTGCTCGCCGTGGAAAATCTCGGGTTGCGTGGGCGCATCGAGATCGCTTCCGATGGATTGCTGGTCTTCACCTGGCCGGGATCGAACGCACCGGCGATTCGGGCGGGTGAGGACCTCACATACCAGACGATTCGGGCACAGCGCGGATTCGAGCATCTCGAGGAGGTTGCTCAGCAGTTCGTTCGGGACGATGACTTCGCGGCGGACAACCCCGCGCTCGTCCAACGGGTGCTCGACGCCGACACGGACTATTCGGAGGTGTGCCTGAGTTTCTGTGACCTTGCGCCGAGATGCCACGCACGTGCGCTTGCGACCGGCGATGCGGTGGTACTCGGCGACGACGTGAAGCAGTTGCTGGGCGACGTCACGATCGCACGGGCGATCGAGTTGATCGGAGGCGCCAAGCCGGCGAACGACCGTGAAGGCGACCTGCAAAGGCAGCTTCGGACGTGACGAATCGAACCATCGTCGACAAGTTGCGCGCATGGGACATCGGGCGACCGATCGAGCGGTATTCGACGATCCATCATGCAATCGTCCCGGCGGACCAGGCGATGATCGTTGCGTTCGTCCGGATGGCCGGCGAGTCGCGGCCCTGGGGAATTGCCTGGGGGACCGTCGGATCCGAGCCGACGATCTCCAGCGTTCCCGACGGCCGGGTGCGCGACGACGTCGCTGGGTTATGCGCGACCTTCGCAGAGGACCTGCTCGGGCACATGCGCGTCCACAACTGGACGTTCGATCCGGCGGAAGAAACACCCGACCCAGGCGACCTCCGCCAGGTCTGGCTCCCCAACGGTCAGCACCTAGCGATGCTGCACCACCTCAACTACACGTATTCCCAGACCAAGTTCGGCGGGGCGAACCAGGACATCCTCCGTGCTTTGGGTCGCCTCAGCGGTTGGATGTTTCGCGAATCATCCCGGCGGGGACGGCAGCACATCATCAACGCGAGTTCCGCGCTCTCGAACGCGTTCGTCTTTCCCGCGCAAGGCGCCCGCACCGCCCACCTTGGCTTCCAGCTCGCCTGGCTCGCCAGCCCCGGCGAACGTCAGGCGCGCCTCGATGCCGCGATGACGGCCGAAGCATTGACGGTGTCGCCCACCATGGACCCTGCACTCGATCGCGAGGTATTGAGCGACCAGGTCGAGAAATGGAATGAGAAACGTCAGGCGAAGGACGAGCTGGAGTCGGCTGAAGAGGCGATCCGAGCAAACCTGGTCCCCGAGCTCGATCGTCGGTGGCATCTCACCGAGCAGGCGTACCACCTGCTGCAAAACGATCCTCGCCCAGTGAATCCGGGTGTCGTCGACCTGGTGAACGACGCCCACAAAGAGTTCTGGTACCAGCATCAACGCATCGAATTGCAGTTGAGCGACCCGAGTCAGGGCCCGCCGTTCGTTGCCCATCCTGAAACCGATTTCCACGGGTCAGCTGCCGCCTCCCGGTACCTGGTGCACGCGGCAGCCGACGAGGGTTACGTCGGCAGCCTCATCCACGACGATCCGAAGTTGTTCAGTGAGGCTCTGGAAGACGGTTCCGCATTGCGTTGCCGAGTAGTAGACGTCGACGATCTCGGCGAGGACAGGTCGACGGTGCCCGTCTGGGAGCTTCATCTTGAACCCGGGGTTCCGTACCGGGTTCGCGAGAACGGTCGACTCGTGCCTTACGGCTCCCCCAAGCATGAAGCGACGATCACCGGAATCGACACCAGACCGGACGCAACGGTGCTGCACATCGAGTGGACCGCCCGCAAGACGTTGAAGCTGTCGTGTGGGGCGCGCGCGAAGCCTACCGATCCCGTGTGGGTCGGACACCACATCGACTTCGTCGTGTCGGACGCGGCGCGTCTCACCCGACGTCGTGGGCAAAGAGTGTGGAAGGCAAAGGACGGCCCCGGCGCCTGGCTGACCCACGGTGCGTCGCCGCCACCGGTCACGATCGAGACCGGTGACGGGGACGCCGACCTCTTGGTCGACGACATCGATCAGATCGCAAGCGGCAGCACAACATGACGGCCCGTAATCGGTCGATCGACCGACAGTACAGGGAGTTGCAGGACGGGCTCACCAGGCATTTCACGGATGGTGGCGTATTGGCGGTGGTGAAAGCACCGCCGGGTTCGGGCAAGACGTTCACCCTTGTCGAGGTCGTGGCCTCCCTGGTCGATGCGGGTCAGCGGGTCGCCCTTGCCGCCCAGACCAACAGCCAGGCGGACGACATTTGTACCCGGATCGTCGACGCACACCCCGAGGTACGCACCGTTCGCTTTGCGAGCAAGTCGAGTCGGCCTCCGGCCGGGTTCCCCGGCGCGGTTGGCTGGGAGACCGATAAAACTGCATTGGGGTCCAGTCCGGGAGTGGTGGTGTCGACGTCGGCCAAGTGGTCGTTGACCGATCTGGGCGAGCCGTTCGACCTGCTCGCGATCGACGAGGCCTGGCAGCTGAGCTGGGCCGACCTGATGCAGTGCGCCTTGTTGAGCACGAGTTTCCTGATGATCGGTGACCCCGGCCAGATCCCCCCGGTGGTGACGATCGACGTGAAGCGGTGGGAGACTTCCCCTCGGGCGCCACACGAGGCAGCTCCGGAGATCGTTCTTGCAGACGGCGGCCTCGATGATGTCCGATTCGAGGGTTCGCTGCCGGCGTGTCGACGGCTTCCGCACGAGGCGGTCGAGTTCGTCCACCCGTTCTACGATTTCGATTTCGTCGCCTACGTCGCTCCAGGAGAGCGCGGGGTCGACCTCCCTGATGGACATCGACTCGGCCTGCTCCGCGACGGTCGCCCAGTCGTCGTCACGATTCCGACGCCCGATTTCGGGCCGCCCGTCGAGGTCGATCCGGAGATTGCCGCGTTGGTCCGCAGGCTGGTCGACGACCTGTTGACATCGGGGGCGACCATCCGTTCAGGCGGCGACACCCGGGCGCGCGTGACACCCGCCGACATTGGCGTGTCGAGCAGCCACCGGGTGATGAACAGCGCACTGGAGGCGGAGCTCGCGGACCTCGGGCCCGACCTACGGGTTGATACGCCGGAGCGCTGGCAGGGCCTGGAGCGGCCGCTGATGATCGTCGTGCATCCGCTCGCGGGGGTAACGGACCCTTCCGCGTTCGACATCGAAACCGGCCGGCTTTGCGTGATGACGTCGCGGCATCAGGCGGGGTTGGTCATCGTGACCCGTGACCACGTCGGCGAAACACTGGCCAACTTCATCCCGTCGGCTGGGCAGGCACCAGGGCGGCCCGATGTGGTCGGACGAGGACACGATGCCCACATCCGATTCTGGGAGGCGCTGGAATCCCAAGGCCGGGTCGTGCCTTTCAACTGAGCTTCGCAGCTCCGCAGATGAACCGGACATCACATGATTGGCACTTGGTGATCTCCGGCTTGGGGGTGAAGTCGCGTGCCCGCAGCGAATCGGCGATCGCGATCACCTTCTTTTCTGCTTCGGTGACCGTCGCCGCGTCGACGTCAACCGAATGTCGGGTCGTGGTCGCCATGTCGTGGATGTAGGCGGCTCCGACGCTGAGCCCCTCCCGCCGACCGGCGTCGGTGTACACCTGTAGCTGAAGCGGCTCGACCTCATCGCCGGTCGCGGTCTTGTAATCGACAATCGCAAGATTCTGGGGAATGCCGTCGTGATCGTCGTAAATCACGTCGGCCCGGCCGCTCACGACGACGCCGGGCAGGTACAGCTCGAATGGGCGCTCGGTCGCCCAGGTTCGCAGCAGGTCCTCTTGGTGTTCGCTCACGTATTTGAACACCAGCTTGCGGGCGTTCTCGCGCATCTCCTTGTGCGCGGGCTTGTTCGCGAACGGCAGGAAGAAGTCGCTGTTCAGCAGGTCGTTGATCTGCCGGGGCGTCGGCAACTTCCCGGTGTCCTGGGTCTGTTCGGCGATGACGCGCATGACATGGTGGACGGCATTGCCGTAGCCGATCTCACCCTGGATCGGCGGCATGAATCCCAGCTGGTTGCGTAATAGGTACGCATGGGGACAGTTGTCGTAGGACGCGAGCTCGCTGTAGGAGACCGAAAGGTCGGCAGCGTCGGTGCCGCCGGGGTGTACTGAGTTCGGGAGCCCGGCGTCGGCCGGAGCGTGAGCAATGCACTCGGTGAGATACGGCGACGGCTTCGCCGAATTTTTGGTCACCTTCACATGTGAGGACAGCGAGATCCAGTCTCGGGCACGGGTGAGTGCGACGTAGAACAGCCGGCGCTCGTCGTCATCGGAACCCTCGTAGCGTGCGACGTCGAAAAGGTCCCCGGGGATGAGCCAGTCCTGAGCACTCCCGACCTTGCTGGACGGAAACCGTCCTTTGGTCAAGGACGGTAGGAACACGACCGGCCACTCCAGCCCCTTCGCTCCGTGGACGGTGCCGAGGGCGACCGCGTCCGCGTCGACGTCGTCCTCGCCGCCGAAATCGTCGTAGTTGCCGTTTGCGTAGTTCACCAACAGCAACGCGAGGTTCTTGTAGAACCACTCACCCCCGGGTTGTCCGCCGACCTGTTCACCGTTGTTGTCGGGGTCCCGGCGTGACCGGCGGGTGACGGTTTCATAGTCGGCGAGCACGTTGGTGAACCGTGCGATGGTTCCGAGCCGGTTGCGGGTCATCGGGTCGGTGGTGTCCCACGCTGCCAGACCGAGAATCTCGAGGAGTTTGTAGAAGTCCCCGACGAGGCTGACCGAGAAATCGTCTTCGAACGTCTGAGGCTTCCATTCCTCCAGGTAGGCGCGCACCTCGTCAGCCGCCACGTCGTCGAGGCCGAAAAGGTCGGTGTAATCGTCCACCAGGTCGTCGAGTTCGATTTGTTCGCGGGCGATGTACCGCCCCGGCGCCCAGTCGATATCGGCGAACCAGGCGTAGGTTGCGCCGAACACCGCAGCCTCTCGCTGCTGGAACAGTCCGGTGCGGCCGCCCGGTTGGACGGGGATGCCGAAGGCGTCGAGCGAATCGAGCAGCCGATCGTAGGCAACCTTGCCGCGCACGAGGATCGCGATGTCACGGTAGGCAACGCCGTCGGCGTGCAAGTTCTCGATGTCCAAGGCGATGGCGTCGGCCTCGGTGGCTTCGTCGTCGTAGCCATCCGCGATCGACACCGCCGGCCCGTCGGCCTGGCGGCACGACGCCATTGCCTTGGGCAGCCGATTGGAGATCGACTGCGCGAAGTCATTGGCCAACTCAACGATTGCCGGCCGTGAGCGACGGTTCTCGAGCAGGTTGAATGTGGTCACGTCGTTGTACCGCTTGGTGAAGGTGACGATGTTGGACACGTTCGAGCCGCGCCATTGGTAGATCGCCTGGTCGTCGTCGCCGACGACCACCAAGTCGGCGTTGCCGTGGGGTTTGGCGAGCAGCTCGACGAGGCGCTCCTGGGCGGGGTTCACGTCCTGGTACTCGTCGACCACCAGGTGGTGGAGTCCTTCGGTGACCTTGGCGTGTACGCCCGGGTCGCCCAATGCGTCGACTGCCCGGACAATCTGCGTGCCGAACGACATGAACTGGTAGCCGTCATGCATGTCGTAGTAGGCCACGAGCGCGCTACGGAACGCGTCGTCGGGCAGTGATTTGGGGTCGATCAGCTCGTTCTCCACCACGTCGACGCTGCTGAGGAACGCATCGATTCCCTTGAACAGCTTGCCGCCTCCGAACTGTTTCAACCCGAGCCGGTGGGCTTCGCGGTAGAGCAGGTTGACGAGCTGGTTCTCATCCAGCGGCGTGTACATCTCGTACGAAGGCACGTGCAGTTGAAGAAGCCGGAAGCAGTAAGCATGAATCGTGCCGACGAACAGCCGCCCCAGCTGGTCGGTAGCCGATTCCCCGACCAGCGCGACCGCACGCTGACGGATCCGTTCCTTGAGCTCCGTCGCGGCTTTCTCGGTGAAGGTGAAGGCCACGATCGACTCGGGCGGCACTCCCTCAGCGAGCAGTGCAGCGACCCGTTGGGAGACCACCTCGGTCTTGCCCGAGCCGGCCGCTGCGATGATCTGCAGGTGACCTCCCCGATGGGCAAGCGCCTTGGCAGCATCGCCTTGAAGCGTCGGGATTTCGCTGGTTCCCCCCGTGCCGGTCACGCCTCCACCGTAGGACACCAGGGCTGGCGATTTCGCCTAGGTTGACGTCATCGCTGTCGAGCACGAGGGGAATCCGCGAACGATGTCCGACCAACCCGAGAAGGTGGAGCTGACGACTCCTGACCTGGCGGCCGAGCAGCGCGCCGCGTTCGAGGAGCTGTTCCCGGGCGTCATCGCCGACGGGGTGCTCGATGCCGAACGGCTCGGAGCACTGCTCGACATCGACGTCACCGCACCAAGCGACGGCCGAGAACGCTTTGGACTGTCGTGGGCCGGCAAGAAGGAAGCAATCCAGTCGTTGCTCACTCCAAGTCGTGGCACCCTCGTGCCGGACTTGGACCGCTCGATCGACTTCGACGCGGCGGAGAACGTCTTCATCGAGGGTGACAACCTCGAGGTCCTCAAGCTGTTACAGAAGGCCTACAACGACAAGATCGACTTGATCTACATCGATCCGCCGTACAACACGGGAAATGATTTCGTTTACAACGACGATTTTGCGGACGGCCTTCGCGGCTACCTGGAATACACCGGCCAGCTTGATGACGACGGCCATGTTACGTCGACAGACACCGACAAAGTTGGTCGACTACACAGCCGCTGGCTTTCAATGATGTATCCAAGGCTCGTTCTGGCGCGGAATCTTCTCAGACAGGACGGCGTACTCTTTGTTTCAATCGATGACGGAGAGTTAGGTGCATTAAAGAGTATCGCTGATAGCGTATTCGGCGAATCCAACCTCGTTTCAATTCTAGCAGTGGAGCTTTCAAAAACACAAGGAATGAAGGTTCGCGCGGCTCAGAATGGACAGATTGTCAAGAACCACGAGTACGTACTTGCGTATGCGAGAGACATCTCGCTGGTTTACGCCGCTCGACAGCCCCTCTACGACGCGAGCGAGGTATACGATGACCACTATGACATCCTTTGGGATGGTGGGGGGACGTCCTCAAACTTGTTTGACGCGCTGTCTAACGATTCCGAGAGCAGCGCGTGGTTCAGCCTCTTTAAGTTTCCATGCGACAAGAAGCACCTAAGGCAGCTGATGCAGATCAGCCCCGAATTTACCGAATATTTTCTGAATGAATGGGCGTCTCGTGTCTACCGGGCAAGCCCGATCGCACTACGTCAAATACAGTCGCTCGAACTAACGCCAGGCGAGATTGTAAGATTCAATAACTACATCTTGCAAAAGAATAGCAACGGAACGGTCGTGCAGCTCCAGTCATTCATCGATGGTGTCCGGGAGACGGATGATTACGCGCCCGCGCTTGCACGCGCAACAATCCGAGGCGCACTCTGGAAGGGGTTTCATTCTGACATGATGAACGTCGCAAAGGAAGGAGGTGTAGAGCTGAAGAACGGTAAGAAGCCGGTGCGGCTGATCCAGCAACTCGTCAAGTGGGGGAATCGCCCTGACGGCCTCGTCATGGACTTTTTTGCCGGTTCTGGTACGACCGCCCACGCGGTTGCAGCACAGAACGCCGAGGACGGGGGCCATCGCCGATCGATAAGTGTGAACATTCCCGAACCGACTCGTGAAGACTCGGCGCCTTTCAAGGCCGGCTACCGGACCGTCGCGGATATCACCTTTGCGCGGCTGAAATGGGTCGCCGAGAACGTGGAGGGTGCCGCCGAGACAGGCCTCCGGGTTGTGTCGCTCGGATCGTCAAACTTCCGTAGTTCCGCAAGGGCTGGCGACGACGACCAGCTCGACCTGACGGAATCAACGCTAGTTGACAAGCACGCGGACGCCACCGCCGTCGCGGCGGAGGTTCTCCTCAAGGAAGGCGTGACGCTCGACGCCGCGTGGACTCGCCATGACCTCGGTGGAGCTGAGGCCATCGTGGCCGATGGCGTCGCGATGGTGACCGGACTCGAGCTCGACAACGCGGTCGTCGACGCGGCGCTGGGGTTGCAACCTCGCGTGCTCGTCTTCCTCGAAGATGGCTTCGCCGGTCGTGACGAAGCCAAGGCGAACGCGTTCACCCGGGCTCGCAACCTGGGCATCACGATGAAGACCGTCTGATGAGCATCGAGATCAAGTTCGACCCGAACCAGACCTACCAACGCGAAGCGATCGATGCCGTCGTCGACCTCTTCGCGGGTCAGGAAGGTGCCGAGCAAGGCCTCGGAGCGCCGGTTGTCACCCAAGACGGCACGCTTTTCGACGAAGTCGTCTTTGGAAACTCCCTCGCCCTTGCAGCCGAAACTCTTCGCACAAACCTCCGGCGCGTCCAAGACCGCCCGATCACGCTCGAGGACGGCACGACCGTGCCAGCGATCGCGGAGAGCTTGCGGACGCCCCTCGACGATGGCGAAGCGCCCTTGCATTTCAACGTCGAAATGGAAACCGGCACGGGCAAGACGTACGTGTATGTGCGAACCATCGCCGAATTGCATCGCAGCTATGGGTTCAGAAAATTCGTGATCGTCGTCCCGGGCAAGGCAATCCGCGAAGGGGTGCTCTCCAGCTTGGCGATGCTGGGACCCCACATCCGCGACCTCTACGACGGACTGCAGTACGACTACCAGGTCTACGACGGCAAGTTCCCCAACCGTGTTCGCCCTTTCGCCACCGCGACGCACCTGCAGATCATGGTCTTGGGGATTGACGGGATCATAAGGACCGCTCGAAACGAGATCTTCCACCGACCCAACGACAACCTCGATGGGTACGCACCCGTTGACTTCATCCGTGCGTGCCGCCCGATCGTCATCATGGACGAACCCCAGAGCCTCAAAGGCGACGCACAGAGCAAGGCCATCGAGCAGCTCAACGGACTGTTCAAGGTCGGCTACTCGGCAACGCCACCGGCCGGACCCCACCTCGTTCACCGGCTCACGCCAGTCGATGCCTACAACCAGCGGCTGGTCAAACGGATCGGCGTGTACTCGCTCACCAAGGACACCGACCTCAACGAAGCCTACGTCGAGGTCACCAAGATCACGGCGAAGCCGACGACGGTCACCGCCACTGCCATCATCCACAAGGCAACCAAGCAAGGCACGAAGCCGACCACGATCACGCTCCACAAAGATGACGACCTCTACGAGATCAGCGGAGAGCGCGGGGTTTATTCGGGGTGGAGCGTCGAGGACATCCATGCGGACCTCGGTGCGGTCGAGTTCGGCAACGGCCAATGGGTGTCGCTCGGTGGCTCCACCTCCCACGCCGATGAGCAACAACAACGCCTCATGCTGCGCCTCGCCATCGAGAACCACTTCGACAAGGAACTCTCGCTGCTGTTGAAGCACCGGCGTGAGGTACTGCCCGCGCCGATGAAGCCGCTCACCTTGTTCTTCATTGAACGGGTCGCCGACTACGCCCCTAGCGACGCCAAACTTCGCACCTGGTTCGAGCAAGAGTACGCCGCGGTGCAAGCCAAGGGGAAGTACAAGTCGCTCAAGATGCCCGACGTCGATCTCGTCCACGACGGCTACTTCGCCGTCGACAAGAAGGGCAAAGCCAAGGACACCAAGTCCGAGACCGCAGAAGCGGGCCTCGCCTACGAGCGCATCATGAAGAACAAGGAGAAGCTGCTGGGCTTCGACGAGCCGCTCCGGTTCATCTTCAGCCACTCTGCCCTCGCCGAAGGATGGGACAACCCGAACGTCTTCACGATCTGCAACCTGCAAGAGGGAAAGTCCAAGATGCGTAAACGCCAGCAGGTCGGTCGCGGGCTGCGCCTGCCGGTCATGGCGAACGGCGAACGTTGCCACATCGACGACGTCAACCTGCTCACGGTCATCGCCCGCGAATCGTTCGCCACCTTCGCCGACACGCTGCAGAAGGAGATCGAGACCGAAACCGGTGTGCACTTCACCGGCAGGGTCGTCAACCTGCGTGACAAGACGCCGGTGAAGCTCAAGGACAAGGTCCTCGCCTCGACCGACTTCGTCAACCTTTGGTCAAAGATCTCGCCCAAGACCCACTATCGCCTGAGGTTCTCCACCGACGCCATCGTCGACGAAGCCGTTCGGCGGATCAACTCCATGGCACCCCTGGTGCCCGTGAAGTTCCACATGGCCAAAGCCCAGATTGAGATGAGCTCCGAAGGGCTCAGCGGGGCTGGCAACACCGACCTGGGCGAGATCGAAGCCGACACCGCCGCGACGATGCCCGACGTCGTCGGCGAACTATGTCGCCGCCTACCCCTGTCACGCGCCACGATCGTGCGAATCCTGAAATCGTGCGACCGTCTGAGTGAAGTGAAGGTGAACCCGGCCGTGTTCATCGACCAGGTCACCGACGCCGTCATCCGGGCGTTCTACAACCGCGTCGCCGGCGAGATCACCTACGAACCAACCGGTGCCACCTGGTCGGCGGACCTGATCGAGCAAAAGCACCAGGCCGACTCAGTCGCCGCCCGCGTGATCCCGGTCGACAAGAGCGTCACCGACCACGTCATCTGCGATTCCGAGGTCGAGGAAACCTTCGCCAAGTTTCTCGACGAACGATCCGACATCCCGCTGTTTCTCAAGTTGCCCGACTGGTTCAAGATCCCTACCCCGCTCGGCAACTACAACCCTGACTGGGCGTTCGTACGCGTGACGCCCTCGGGACCGAAGGTGCACCTCGTGCGCGAAACCAAGGGCACCGACGAGATCGACAAGCTCCAGTGGGAATCCGAAGGCTGGAAGATCCAATTCGGCAACGCCCATTTTGACGCGCTCGGTGTGGACTACGCCTTCGGGCACGACCCCGTCAGTCTCATCGAGCCAACAGCGCCAAGTGCACCGCCCGATGCGACCCTCGCTGAAGTGATTCAGCTGCCTGTCGGTGACGCGGCCCGGTACACCACGCACCTTCCGGTCTTCTCACTCGACGCCGCCGCCGGATACTTCGGTGAGGGACACGATGTCGAGGAACAAGGCTGGATGCCTGCAGCTGGAGCGGGTCGCGTGGATGGCACGATGTTCATCACCCGCGTCGTCGGCCACTCGATGGAACCGCGCATCCCGGACCAGTCCTACTGCGTCTTCCGGCAGATTGGGGCCGGGACGCGCAATGGCAAGACCGTCCTCGCCCAATATCGAGGACCGGCCGATCCCGAAACCGGCGGTGCCTACACGGTGAAGGTCTACTGGAGCGACAAGAACACAGCCGATGGCAGCGTTCGTGGCACGGTCCGTCTCGAGCCACTCAACCCCGACTATGAACCCATCATCCTCACCGACGCCTCCGACGACGACGTGCAGATCATCGCCGAGTTCGTATCGGTGCTAGGTGGCGCACCCAGCTGAAGTATCGACACGACAGGCCGCTCGCCTCATGGCGCGCTCTGGCGATCTTCGTGCCACGCCTCGATGTCCCGACGAAGCCACAGCCTGATCCGGCCCGAGCTCTTGTCGACGACCGGGCGCGGGAAGTCGTCGTAGCGGCGCAGGTAGGTCGTGACGCTGTTGTAGTGCGACAGGCCGAGCAGCTCAGCCACCTCGGGCGCGCTGAGTAGATCATCGACGTCGACCTGTCGGGACACGTCCTGAGTCTACAAACATTGACTATGTCACAGCGGTGCACTAGTCTATCCACGTAGACATCAACCCAATGGATGGCCCCGGCGGTGCTGGAACACCCCGGGGCCCGGCCAGAACCCTCTAGGAGGTTCCGACATGAACGAGCGTATTCGCTCCCAGGCCATCGGGCTCGACGACATCGAGCACCGCGCGACTCTCACCATCGAGGAAGTTGCGGGGTTGCTCAGCCTCGGACGCTCTGCCGCGTACGAGGCGGCACGCCGAGGAGAGATCCCGTCTCGGCGTCTCGGTCGCCGCGTGGTCGTCCCGGTTCCCGCCCTTCTCGGCTGGCTCGGTGCGACCGAGTCGGTGGCGTGAGGGGGTCGGTCATGCAAGGGCACATTCACAAGCGTGTCCACACGAACAAGAGCGGCCACGAGACTGGGAAGTGGTACGTGATCGTCGACCTCGGTCGAGACCACGATGGCAAGCGACGCCAGAAGTGGCACGGCAGCTACCGCACCCGCAAAGAAGCCGAGGTCGCCCGCGCCAAGATCGTCGGCGAGTTGCACGAAGGCTCGTACACCGAGCCGGTGAAGCTGACCTTCGGCGACTGGGTGATCGACCGGTGGCTTCCCACGATGCGGACGCAGGTGAAGCCCAGCACGTTCGAGTCGTACAGCCGCAATGCCCGACAGCATGTGCTCCCCCGCATCGGCGGGCGGCAACTGCGCGACATCGGACCCGGACAACTCAACACGTTGTACGCGGACCTGCTCGACCACGGTCGCCAGAACGGTGACGGCGGACTGAGCCCGAAGACGGTGCGCTACATCCACACCATCGTGCACAAGGCGCTCGCCGACGCCCGGGACGCGGGCCTGGTCGCCTCGAACATCGCCGAGCGAGCGAAGCCACCGCGACCACGAGCGATGGCCCCGACGGAGCTGCGGTTCTGGAAGCCTGCCGAATTGCGGACGTTCCTCGATCTCGTCAGGGAGCACCGTCTCGTGGCCGCGTGGCACGTCTCGGCGATGACGGGAATGCGTCGTGGCGAAGTGCTTGGGCTGCGGTGGGGAGACGTTGACCTCGATACGGCGCGCATCCACGTGCGCCAGGCGCTCGTGTCAGTCGCGTACCAGCTGGTGATGTCGACGCCGAAGAACCACCGTGCCCGCGTGATCGATCTCGACGCTGGGACGGTCGACCAACTCCGTCAGCACCAGAAGCGGCAAGCTCTCGAGCGGGTGAAGTGGGGTGCCGACTATGACGACCGTGATCTCGTGTTCTGCAAGGAGAACGGCGAGCCGCTTCATCCGCAGACCTACAGCCAGGCGTTCGAGCGGCTCGTTACTCGCAGTTC
This sequence comes from Actinomycetota bacterium, assembly GCA_040255725.1. GTDB lineage: Bacteria > Actinomycetota > Acidimicrobiia > Acidimicrobiales > Iamiaceae > JAFDWI01. The sequence goes on along the minus strand of JBDZVK010000011.1, from coordinate 1,207 downwards.
ACTCCCCCGCATCCGCCTGCACGATCTGCGCCACACCCACGCCACGATCGCGCTGTCAGCCGGCATCGCGCCGAAGGTGATCAGCGAGCGCCTCGGCCACGAGAGTCCGGCCTTCACGTTGAAGCAGTACGCCCACGTGATCCCCGGCATGCAAGCGGAAGCCGCCGAACAGATCGCGGGCCTCGTTTCGGGCGCCTAGAACCAGCTCTGCCTTCGACCAAGTCGGCCGATCTCGTAGCAGGCGACGGCTGTCAGGAACGCAGCGCGTCGGGCCTCTTCCCACTCAATATCTGGCTCACCTTTGTCCTTTTCGTCGCGAGCGTGAGTCAATCGCATGTCCACGCGAAGGGTTGTGTCGGCGAGATCCACAAGGGCACCGAGGGCTTTGGCCTCCCGAGCAGGAACCTCTTCGGTCTTCAAGAAGGCGCTCAGTCTCTCAACTGGCTTCTCTGCATCAGCGCCCGCGGTCGAGCCCACGACATCACTCACGACATCCATCAAGGCTCCACGCAGGTGCGTGCCCAGGGCCGACATCATGCGGTCATCAGTGGCGTCCAAGCTCGCGAGAAGATCGAACGCCTCGCGCAACGCGCTCGCGGTCGCCGGATGCCGCCGCGCGAAGTCGGTGCCATTGGTCAGCCGGAGTACCTGATCCTCAACCTGCGTGACCGCCCCACCCCTACTCGACATCGCCTGCCGGTAGAGATTCAGGCCTTCGCCGGCTACGCGGTAGTTCGGCGTTCCACGAGTGCTGAAGCCTTCGTGCACCAGGCCTGCCGCACACAGGTCTCGCAGTGCACCCTTGTCGACATCGTCGATCTGATGCGGGCCGCCGGAGCCAGCAAATAGCAGGAACGATGACCCCCATCCGCCGCCGTCGATGAAGAGCCGGTCACCGGTGCTCTCAAGGTGCGCTTCTGCCATCCTTTCCAGGAGCTCGAGCGCTTCCTGTGTCAGTCGGGCGGCAATTTGGTCGTAGTCGATTGGTTCCACCCGAGCGACAGTAGCGATCCACTGTGACCGTGGTCCGGGACGCCTGCCGTTCCGCCACGCGTTTGACACAGGTTTGACGCAGCCACTCTTTGGACCACTCGGAGGCGAGCAGCGGAGAACAACGAAGGCCCGGAATCTTCAGCGATTCCGGGCCTTCGTACTTGGTAGCGGGGGCAGGATTTGAACCTGCGACCTTCGGGTTATGAGCCCGACG
>JBDZVK010000247.1:0-4227 GCA_040255725.1 Actinomycetota bacterium | reverse complement strand
CCACCGCGGCGTGGAGCTGGTTGTTGTCACGCTGGGGGGCGGTGCAGCCCTCGAGATACGACACCGAGGCGCCTTCCTCGGCGACGATCAGGGTGCGTTCGAACTGGCCGGTGTCGGCCTGGTTCATCCGGAAGTACGTCGACAGCTCCATCGGGCATTTCACCCCTTTGGGGATGAAACAGAACGAGCCGTCGGAGAACACCGCCGAGTTGAGCGCCGCGAAGAAGTTGTCGCGGAAGGGCACGACGCTGCCCAGGTACTTGCGCACCAGGTCGGGGTGATCGCGGACCGCTGCTGAGAACGAACAGAAGATCACGCCGACCTCGGCGAGCTGGGCCTGGAAGGTCGTGGCGACCGAGGCGGAGTCGACCACGGCGTCGACGGCGACCCCGCTGAGCCGCTTCTGTTCGGTGAGGGAGATCCCGAGCTTGTCGAACATCTCCCGCATCTCGGGGTCGACCTCGTCCATGCTCTCGAGCTTGGGCTTCGCCTTGGGGGCGGCGTAGTAGATGATGTCCTGGAAGTCGATCGGGTCGAGGTGGAACATCTGCCAGTCGGGCATCGTCATGTCGAGCCATGCCCGGTAGGCCTGCAGCCGCCACTCGAGCAGCCATTCGGGCTCGTCCTTCTTCGAAGAGATGAGCCGGATGATGTCCTCGTTCAGCCCGCGGGGCACCACGTCGGCTTCGAAATCGCTGGTGAAGCCGTAGCGGTACTGCCGGTCGGCGAGGGACTGGATCTCGGACTTCTCGGCGGCGATTTCGTCGGTGACGTCGGTCATGAGCAGCAACTTCCGGACACGGATCAGGGTCTGATGAGGGGGCGAGGTCGCCTTGGATCTCGCGGCGCCGGGCGACCGGTCTCCCCCGCTGTCCGGCGGGGACCGGTCGTTCCGGCGATTGAGCGTATTTCTACAAGTTTCTCCTTGTCAATCTACCGGAACAGGTCTCGATCGACTATGGTGGCGACGTGGACCAGCTCGAGACCACCGCGGACAGTCTGTCCCCGGCACGGCGAAATGTCCTCATCGCGCTCAAGGAAAAAGGTGAGGCGTGTGCCGACGACCTCGCCGCTGCGCTGGGCATCTCCTCGAGCGCGGTGCGCCAGCATCTCTCCGGTCTCCGGTCGGCCGGTTACGTCGAGACCCGCCCGTCCCGCGGTCGACCCGGCCGGCCCGTCGATCTCTACCACTCGACCACGCGGGGCGATGCGGTGTTCAACCCGCACGGCGACGCGCTCACCCTCGAACTGCTCCAGGACCTGGAGGCCGAGGACCCCGACCTGATCGACCGGGTCTTCCGACGGCGCGAACAGCGGCGGGTCTCCACGTTCCGCCGGGCACTGGACGGCCTCGACATCGAGGAGCGCCTCACCCGGCTGAGCGACCTGCTCGACGCCGAGGGTTACCTGACCCGCTGGTCCCGACTCGACGACGGCGCGTACCTCATGACCTTCAACAACTGCGCCATCTGGTCGGTCGCCGAGCAGTACCGCCTCGCGTGCACCACCGAACTCGACTTTCTGCGCCAGGTGCTCGGAGACGTGAAGGTGAAGCGGATCGTGCATCGCCGCGACGGAAGCTTCAACTGCGGCTACGAGATCCGGCCCTGACCTCGCGCTCCGGCGCGCGCTGACTCCGACTCCCACCGGGCAGCGACCCGGTCGACGACTGCGTCACCGGATGCACACTCGGGTTCAGGTGACGTGAAAGACTCAAGGCGTCGTCGAGGGCGGAGCAAGCCCTCCGGGCCCCTCCCCTGAGATCCGAGTGCTCTTCCCCACCGTCCAGTTCGCGATCTTCTTCGCCATCGTGCTGCCGACGAGCTGGTTGCTGGCGCACCGCCGGATCCCGTGGCGGGTCTTCATCATCGTCGCCAGCTATGTGTTCTACGGCGCGTGGGACTGGCGGTTCGTCCTGTTGCTCATGGCGTCGACGCTCGTCAACCAGGCGTGCGCGACCGCGATCCATCGGGCACGAAACCAGGGCGCGCGCAACGCTTTTCTCTGGGTCGGCGTCGCGCTGAACCTCGGCGTACTGGCCTGGTTCAAGTACTACGACTTCTTCGTCACCTCCGCCGACAGCGTGTTCGGCGCACTGGGCACCGACATCGACCTGCCACTCCGCCAGTTCGTACTGCCGGTCGGGATCTCGTTCATCACCTTCCAGGCACTCAGCTACGTGATCGACACCTGGCGGGGAAGGGTCGAACCGACGAACCTGATCGACTTCGCGGTCTACCTGTCGTTCTTTCCCCACCTGGTCGCCGGGCCGATCGTGCGCGCCGGGGAGTTCCTCCCCCAGCTCAAAGCGCGCCTCGATCCCCGCCGGGTCGACTCCGGGCTGGCGTTCTGGCTGATCGCATCCGGGTTGTTCAAGAAGGTGGTGATCTCGAGCTACGTCTCATCCACCATCGTCGACCCGGTCTTCGGCCTTCCCGACCAGCACGGTGCCTTCGACACGTTGCTCGGCATCTACGGCTACGCGATCCAGATCTACGCGGACTTCTCCGGGTACACCGACATGGCGATCGGCCTCGCCCTGTTGCTCGGCTTCCGCTTCCCGCAGAACTTCGATGCACCCTACGCCGCAGCGTCGCTGCAGGACTTCTGGCGCCGCTGGCACATGACGCTGTCGCGGTGGTTGCGCGACTACCTCTACATCCCTCTGGGCGGCAACCGCCGCGGCAAGGCGCGTGGGTACGTGAACCTGGCCGCGACGATGCTGCTCGGCGGACTCTGGCACGGCGCGGCCTGGACCTTCGTGGTGTGGGGCGGGCTGCACGGGGTTGGTCTCGCCTACGAGCGGTGGCGTGCCGACGTGGCCAAGCGCCGACCACCCGGCCCCGAACCGACCCCGGGGCAGCGGGCGTGGCGGGCGATCTGGACCCGGGTGGTGACGTTCCACTTCGTGTGCCTGTGCTGGGTGTTCTTCAGGGCTTCCTCGTTCACCAACGCCTTCGACGTGCTCGGCCGCCTGTTCCACTTCGGCGGCAACGAGCCGTTCAACATCGTGTTGGTCGGGGTCATCATCGGGGCGATCGCCGTGCAGTACCTGCCCAGGGACCTCTCGGGACGCCTGCGCGCCGCGTTCAGCTTCGCACCCTGGTGGACCCAGGTGGCCCTGCTGTCGGGCACCATGGTGGTGACGAACGCGCTGGGTCCCACCGGTGTCGCCCCCTTCATCTATTTCCAGTTCTGAGCGGTCATGGTTTCAGCCACACCCGATCACGGCGACCAGTTCCCCGACGAGTCGACCCCTCGTCGACGCGTGCCCGCGGGCCAGGCGATCGTCGTCGCGCTCGCGACCCTGCTGACGGTGCTGTTCCTCGACGCGGACGGTCTCATGATGACCGCCGAGCGTCAGGAACAGGGTCTCCAGCGCACGGTCACCGTCGCGATCATGCGGCCGATCCGTGGCGTCGCCGGTGCACTTGGGTTGACCGCGCCGCGCAACTGGGTGGCCCGCGCGGCGGGAAATGCTCAGTCGACCGAGTTCACGTCGACCAAGGGCGTGAAGATCGCCGGCAAGCACCGGTCCGGGCCTCCCGCCACCGGTCACCCGCCGGGTTCGGCGGCGGCGACGACCACCACCACGACGCTGCCCAGCTACCGCACTCCGACCCCTTCGGATCCGCTCCGGGTCCTGGTGGCGGGCGATTCGCTGTCTGGCTATCTGGGCCCGTCGCTCAACGACGCGCTGTCGGGCCTGCCGGCCACCGTCGTGCCCGATCAGCACGTCGGCACCGGACTCGCCCGACCCGACGTGGTCGACTGGGCGAAGGAGGTCCGACACGACATGGACACCGACGACCCCGACGTCGTCGTGTTGTTCATCGGCGGCAACGACGATCAGGACCTGCGCACCACCGACGGTTGGTTGCCGATCAGTCACCTCGACGAGTGGAAGGTCGAGTACCAGAAACGGGTCGCCCAGATCATGGACATCGTGACCCGCCCGGGAGTGTCGGTCTACTGGATCGGGCTCCCGGCGATGGGCAAGGCCCACCTGAACCGGTACGTGCCCACCATCAACGATCTCATCCGCACCGAGGCCGCGGCGCGTCCCAACTCGGTCACCTACGTCGACTCGGGCAAGGCACTGAACGGTCCGGACGGGAACTTCGTCGCCTACCTCCCCGATGGCAGAGGCCGGCAGGTCGAGGTGCGCGCCGGCGACGGCGTGCACCCGACCATGGCGGGCATGAATCGGATCGTCGATCTGTTCGC
>JBDZVK010000246.1:0-4230 GCA_040255725.1 Actinomycetota bacterium | reverse complement strand
CCGGTCATCCGGTTGAAGTACGGGCCGCCCACGGTGATCTTCGAGTCGTTGACGGCCTCGACGACGAGGGGGAAGACCGTGCCCAACAGCACCACGAGCGCGAAGGTCGCGAACAACAGGTTGTTGATCAGGAACGCGCCTTCGCGCGACACCGGCGAATCGATCCTGCCCGGTGAGCGCAGGCGGTCCCCCCGCCAGTAGATCAATCCGATGCTCACGGCGACGATCAGGCCGAAGAACGTGAGGAACGCCGGTCCGATCCCCGATTCGGTGAACGTGTGCACCGAGTTGAGCACGCCCGACCGGGTCAGGAACGTGCCAAGGATCGTGAGCGAGAACGTGGCGCACAACAGCGACAGGTTCCAGACGCGCAACATGCCGCGCCGCTCCTGGACCATCACCGAGTGCAGGTACGCGACCCCGGTCAGCCACGGCAGGAACGACGCGTTCTCGACCGGGTCCCAGGCCCAGTAGCCGCCCCAACCGAGCACCTCGTAGCTCCACCAGGCGCCGAGCATGATGCCCATGGTCAGGAACGCGAACGCGAACAGGGTCCACCGGCGGGTCTCGACCAGCCAGCCCTCACCGAGCCGTCCGGTGACCAGCGCCGCGATCGCGAACGCGAACGGCACGGTGAACCCGACGAAGCCCAGGTACAGGAACGGCGGGTGGTACGCCATCAACAGGTTGTTCTGCAGCAGCGGGTTCGGGCCCGGACCGTCGAACCCGGGTGGCGGCGAGAAGCTGCGGAACGGGTTCGCGGCGGTCGCCATGAGGCCGAAGAAGAACAACGCGACGGTGAACATCACCAGCGTCGCCCAGGCCAGCAGCTTGTCGCCGAGGCGTTTGCGGAAGCGCCACACCACGGCGCACAGGTACCCGGCGAGGATCAGCGCCCACAACAGGATCGACCCTTCGAGCGCTCCCCACAGCGTGGCGAAGTTGAACAGCGCCGGGGTGTGCGACGAACCGTTCTCGGCGACGAAGCGCACCGTGAAGTCGCGGGTGATCAACGCACGTTCCATCACCGCGAACGCGGCCACGGCGCTCGCCAACAGCAACCCGGCGAACAGCGGCGTGGTGCGCAGCAGGTCGCGCCGGCCGTTGATCAGCCCGACGAGGATCACGACGATCGCCGTGGCGGCGACGAACACGCCGATCAGCACGGCGGTGGACCCGAGCGCGACGTTCATCGGGCTCTGATCAACGACATGCCGGGTCCGACTTCATCCGGTCGGCGTGTTCGGCCGTGTAGTTCTCGGTGTGTTTGATGATGATCTGGGTGCCGACGAAGGGCGCGTCGTCGGCTTCGGATTCCCAGTGCCCGACGATCACGACCGGTTCGCAGCGGGCGAACAGCGCGGGCGGGTCCGATCCGGTGTAGACGACGGGGACCGACACGTCGTTCGCGGCCAGCTCGAAGTCGATCTTCTGGGTGTTGTCGGTGATGGTCACCGACTTCGGCGTGTCGGCAACGGTGCCCTGGATCCGGAACCGGTCGGTACCCAGATCGGCCCGGTGCGCCACGGCCTCGTCGACCTGGTAGAAGTAGTCGGTCGCACTGCCGAGCGCCTTGGTGACCAGGAAGCCGGCCGAGGCGAGCACCACGAGCAACGCTCCGGCGGCCATCCAACGGCGCTTGGGGGTGCCCCGACCGACGGGGCCGTGCGCCGAGGTGCGCGGGGCGAGGTCGAACTCGGGCGGCTCGCCGTCGACGTCGACCTGGTCGAACCCGACGGTCCCGGTGCGGCCCGTGGAGTCTCCGGTCACAGCCACCGCCTCTTGTCGGTGGGTACCTGGCGGGAGAGCCTGCGGCCCCGGCGCACGATGTGGACGACGTAGCCCCCGATCGCGACGGCGGCGGCTCCGTAGCCGGTGAGCACGTAGCCCCAGTAGCTCGGGGTCTGGCGTTGCACGGCGAGCTGGATCACGGTCACGTCCATGTCAGTCGACCTCCGTGGATGTCGAGGCGGTGGCGACCCGGTGGGTCTCGGCCCGGTCGCCCGGGGCGCCCTGGTGCGCCGGCGTGGTGCTGTGCCGCGCGGCCCGCTTCTGCGAGGCGGCTTCGGCGCGGCGCTGGGCGATGGCCTCGTCGAACGCGTGCTCGTCGACCCGTTCGGCGAGATAGCCGACCCGGAAACGCACGAGCAGCAGCCACACGTAGCCGCACATCCCGGCGACCATCATGAGCAGCAGGCTGAACAGCATCGTCCCGCCGATCTCGGACTCGCCGAGCAGCCGGACGGTCTGGCCCTGGTGCAGGGTCACCCACCAGTTGGTCGACTCGTGCACGATCGGCACGTCGATCGCGGCGATGATCCCGGCGATCGCACACCATTTGGCGCGGTTCGCGGTGCCGGCGAGGGCGCGGCGCAGGGCGACGTAACCGACGAAGAGCACCAGCAGCAGCGCCGTGGTGGTCAGCCGGGCGTCCCAGGTCCAGTAGACGCCCCAGATGGGCCGGCCCCACAGCATGCCGGTGATCAGGCACAGCGACGTGAACACGATGCCGATCTCGGCGGAGGCGCCGGCGATCAGGTCCCAGACCTCGGTCTTGCGCCAGAGCACCATGACGCTGGCCAGTGCGGTCACCCCGAAGGCGACGTACGCGACGATCGCCGAGGGGACGTGGATGTACAGCAGGCGGGCCGCGTTCGACTGGTTGGCGTCGGGCGGCGAGATGATCAGGCTGTACGCGAGTCCGACCGCGGTGAGCACCAGCGTGACCACCCCGAGGATCCGGCTCGCACGTGAACCGGTGCCCACCGGGGCGTCGCGGGTCGGCTCGACCTCGGTGCGGACCTGGGCCAGTCCGGTGTCGATGGACGTCATGTGTCCTCCAGAAGCGGGCCGAAGGCGAAGATTCCGGCCAGCAGATAGGCTACGGCGAAGGCGGCGAGTAATCCCACCCAGCGCCAGGCCTGGTCCAAGGTCACGTCGCCGGTGCCCAGTGCGGCCTGGAAGGCCGAGGTGGCGCCGATGAGCACGGGGGCGACCACGGGAAGCAGCAGCAGGGGCAGCAGCGTCTCGCGCCCGCGCACCCCGAGCAGCAACGCGCCGTACAGGCTGCCCGACGCGGCGAGGCCGACCGATGCCGCGACTGCGGCACAGATCATGAGCCCGACCGAACCGAACTCGGTCGAATACAGGATCGCCGCGCCGGCGAAGGTGAGGATCTCGAGGGCGACGAGTTGGATCAACACACCGAGCGTCTTGCCGAGGAAGATCCCCGCCGGGTCGAGCCCCGACAGTCTGAGCTGGTCGGCGAGCCCCGGCGCGCCTTCGGTGACGAAGGTGCGCTGCACGCACAGCACCAGGGCGAGCAGGATCGTGATCCACAACAGGCCCGGGGTGGCCTCGGCGAGCACGGTCTGTTGCGAGTCGAGCGCGAACGCGAACAGCACGAGCACGACGAGGGCGAACGGGGCGAGCTGGTTGAACGCCACCCGGCTGCGCCATTCGATGCGCAGGTCCTTCGCGGCGATCACCCAGGCGTCAGCCAGCACTCGACAGCTCTTCCCGGTCGGGCCGGGGGCGCGCACCGTCGGCCAACGCGGCGACGACCCCGCCGTCGATGGTGGCCACGCGGTCGGCGAGCGCCGTGGCGCGGTCGAGGTCGTGGGAGGCGATGAGCACGGTGACCCCGGCCTCGGCCGCGGTGGCGACGAGGTGGTCGACCAGGTCGCGTCCCTGGGCGTCGAGCCCGGCGTGGGGTTCATCGAGCAGCCACACCTCGGCGTGGCGGGTGAGCAGCACCGCCAGCGCGGCGCGGCGACGTTGCCCGGCCGACAGGCGGGCGACCTCGACGTGGGCGAGGCGTCCGGCGAGCCCGACCCGGGCGATGGCGGCGTCGATCTCGCCGCGGTCGGTCTTCGCGGCGGCGGTCCAGAAGGCGACGTTGTCGGCGACGGTGAGCTCTTCGTACAGCCCGACTCCGTGGCCGAGCAGCGCGACCCGACGGCGTACGGCGCGGGCGTCGGTCGACAGGTCGCAGTCGAGCACCTCGGCTTCACCGGACTGCAGCGGCAGGAGCCCCGCGCACAACCTGAGCAGGGTCGACTTCCCCGCGCCGTTCGGACCTTGGAGCAGGACGATCTCGCCGGCGTCGACATCGAGGGTCGCGCCGGCGAGGGCGGGGAATCGTCCCAGCACACAGACCGCGTCTCGGAGGTGAACGACTCGTCGCATGGGACGCCCACAGGCTACCGATACGCCGAGAATCCGCCCAAG
>JBDZVK010000245.1:0-4231 GCA_040255725.1 Actinomycetota bacterium | reverse complement strand
CCCGGGATGTCGAGGCTGCGTTCGACCCGCGTCGGCGACCGCGGCACGACCGCACGGATCAGCACCGTCGCGGCGGCGACCACGATCGCGCCGAGTCCGAAGATCCAACGCCAACCGAGGGTCTGGGTGATCAAGCCACCGACCGCGTACCCCGCGAGCGAGCCGATCCCGAACCCGCCGGTGAGCAGACCGATCCCGTTGCGGACGTGCCGTTCGGGCAGCTCGTCGCGCAGGATCGCGAAGCACACCGGGAACACGACCCCGCCGAGCCCCTGGACCAGCCGACACACCACCAGCACCCCGATGGTGGGGGCGAACGCGGCGCCGAGGCTGCCGACGAAGAACGCCCCCAGCGCGCCGACCAGCACGCGTCGTTTGCCCGAGCGGTCCGCGACCTTGGCGAGAAAGACCGACACGACCGAGGCGATGATGAAATAGCCCGACAACAGCCACGTGGTCCACTCCCGCGACGCGCCCAGGTCTGCCTGCACGACGGGTAGCGACGGTGTGATCGCGGTCTGTTGGAACCCGAACACGATGATGCCGAGCACCAACACGGCGAGCACCGCCCGCCAGTGTGCCCGCGGCGTCATGCCCCCGACATCGTCGGGCTCGGCCGTGACCGGCGACCTCATCGTTCCCCGCGGCGGGCCGCAGCGGGTTCGACGGGCCCGCCCACCCGCGCGCCGGAGCCGGGTGCCCACGGTGGTCCGGGCGGCGGCCCGGCCACGGCGCTCGACGAGGTGATCGGTGTCAACACGTGCTCAGGGCCACCGTTGCACCCCGGTCGGCGGCGCCGAAATCGACACGGTCGTTGCCGACCGCGGCGGTACGATCGCGGCAATGGGTGACCTGGCGGTGGACACCGCGGTGGCGGCGATCGGCGAGCACACCTACGAGGCCGTGCTCAGCTCGGATTGGGAGATCTGGGGGCCGATGGGCGGGTACGTCGCGGCATGCGCCCTGCGGGCGGTGGGCGCGGAATGCCCGGGCGAACGTCCGGCGACGTTCTCGTGCCACTACCTGGCAGTGGCCCGCTTCGAGCCGGTCCGGATCGAGGTGACAAGCAGGCGGGCGGGCCGCACCGCCACGTCGCTGCGGGTCGAGGTGACCCAACACGACCGGGCGATTCTCGATGCGTCGGTGTGGACGACGAAGGCGACCGAAGGATTGGAGCACGACGAGACCATCGCACCCGACGTGCCCGGCCCCGACGGTCTGCCCGAGATCGCCGAGCTGGTCGACGACGCCGAACCGCCGTTCGCGTTCTGGTCGAACTTCTCGGCGAAACCGTTGGACTTCGAAGCCGACTGGCCGCCCGACGGGCCACGACCGGCCCGTTGGCGCGAGTGGTTGCGTTTCGAGCCGACGGCGTGCTGGGACGATCCCTTCGTCGACGCGTGCCGGTCGGTGATCCTGGTCGATCTGCCGAGTTGGCCCGCCGCGCACCGCCCACACGCCTGGCGCAACCCGCCCTACATCGCGCCGACGCTCGACCTGCACGTCGCCTTCCACAGCGACGCGTCCGCGGAACCGTGGCTGCTGAGCGACGGCGTCGCGCCCCGGTCGACCGGCGGCCTGTTCGGTTGGAACGCGGGGGTGTGGTCACCCGACGGCACGCTGCACGCATCGGGCGGCGGCCAGTGCCTCTACCGGCCGACCCCCGGCGTGCAACATGCGACCTGAGCGGGCCGGAGGCGCGTCCTCACCACGTCGAGGTCTGGTTCCCGGTTCGCGGCAGCGGGCCGTTCATGGGTCGTCACCGGGCAGGGTCGGCCGTACCTCCCGCGCTCGGGTGGGGCAACGGTGACCGATCTCGTCGTCCGGCGCCTCGGCGGATCTCGATGAACGCCGACTCGAGCATCGACGTGACCGCGGCGTTGGTCCACGAACTGCTCGTCGACCAGCATCGGGACCTGGCCGACCTTCCGATCCATCGTGCGGACCGGGGTTGGGACAATGCCGTGTTCCGTGTGGGCGACGACCTTGCGGTTCGGATCCCCCGACGGATCGCCGGCGCGTTCCTGATCGAGCACGAACGCGCCTGGCTGCCGACGTTGCTCGACGGCGTGCCCGATTTCGCTGCCGGGGACGTCGACGCGTCACCGCACCTGCGGCCCGGCCACGCGGCGTGCGGGTACCCGTGGAGTTGGGCGGTCGTGGCCTGGCACCACGGCGAGGTCGCCGCGTCGACCCCGCCCGACGATCCGATGGACGCGGCCCGGCGGTTGGGTCGCTTCTGCGCCGCGCTGCACCGGCCCGCACCAGCGGCCGCGCCTGCCAACCCATGGCGGGGTGGTCCGGTGACCGACCGAGCGTCGATCCTCGTCGACAACCTCGACGGGGTCGAGATGCGCGGCCGCTCACTCGGCGACGGCGTGCGCCGCCGTGACGTCGAGACCGTCTTCGCCGATCTGGTGACCGTCGACCCCGGCGCCGAACCGCCCGTGTGGCTGCACGGTGACCTGCACCTGGGCAACCTGGTCGTGCGCGACGGCACCTTGCGCGCCGCGATCGACTTCGGCGACATCACCAGTGGCGACCGCGCGACCGACCTGTCGGTGGCCTGGTCGCTGTTCGGTGACGACGACCGGGCTCGCGGCGAGTTCCGCCACCTCACCGGGGCCGATCGGCCGATCGACGACGCCACCTGGACCCGCGCCCGGGCGTGGGCCATCGCGTTGCACGTCGCCTACCTGCAAGGCGAGTTCACGACCCCCGAGCGCATCACCGTCGCCCAGCGCGGCCTCGCCGCCGCGCTCGGCGGACCATGAGAACGAGTTGGTACCGCAAACGGTATGCTTGCAGGTATGTCTAGAACGACTACCATCAAGGTGTCCGTCGACACCAGAGACGCGCTGCGGCGCCTCGCCGCCCGCGAAGGTCGAACGCTCGATGCTCAGCTCGACCGCATGATTCGCGCCGAGCGTCGCCGGGTGATCGGCGCCGAACTCGCGAGCGCCCCCTTGGCGGATGATGACCGCATCGTGCTCGATGCGTCGGCGAGCGACGTGGCCGATGCGAGCCGGTGACGTTCACCGGTGCGACTTCGGTGTTCCCGCGCGCGGGGAAGCCGGGTTCATCCGACCAGTGGTCGTGATCACCTCCGACGACGTCCTCGCCTTTCGCCAGTTCGCGGTCGCCGTCGTGCCCTGTACGAAGAAACAGCGGGGGTGGCAGTCCGAAGTCGCCGTCGGCGAGTTCGGAGTCGCCCAGGCACATCTGGTGACCACCGTCAGCGTCGACCGACTCGTCGAGACGACGCACGAGAACATCGGCCCGGTCGCCCTGGGTCAGATCCGGGAACTGATCGCCGACCTACTCGAACTGTGAGACCGGGCAGGGTCGGCTCAGCTCAGCGGCGGAAGCCACCCTCGGAGTCGATGACCTGGCCGGTGATCCATGACGCCTCGTCGGTGAGAAGCCACGCGATCAGCCGCGCGGCGTCGTCGGGTTCGCCGACGCGACCGAACGGGAAGCGGGGGGTCACGATGTCGCGCAGCTCCGGGGTGAAGTAGCCGGTGTCGACCGGACCGGGATTGACGCAGTTGACGCGGATGCGCCGATCCGCGAGCTCATCGGCGAGGGTCACGGTGACCCCGGCGATCGCCGCCTTCGCCGCGGCGTAGGCGACCTCACCGGGCATCGGGCCGAGCCGCTGTCCCGACGTGAGGAACACGACCGCCCCCTGGCGGGTCTCGTCGTGTCGGGCGGCGAACGCCTGGGCGAGCAGCAGTGACGCGCGGGCATCGACGGCCCAGTGCCGGTCGAGGTCGACAGCGGTCACCTCGGAGAGGGTGCCGTCGGAACCGCTGAGCGCTTGGTTGGCCACGAGGGCGTCGACGTGTCCGAAGGCGGCAATCGCGGTGTCGATCACCTGCGCCGGTCCCGCGGGGTCGGCGAGATCGGCGTGGTGGTCGACGACCCGGGCGTCGGCGACCAGATGGGCGCGTACCCCGTCGAGCACCGCGTCGACGTCGTCACCGCCCCAGGGCTGGTCAGCGTCGTGGGGGGAGAAGTGATGGCAGCACACGCTCGCGCCCCAGGCCGCGAGGCGACATGCGGTCGCATACCCGATCCCGGCACGCCGGCTCACCCCGGTCACCACGACCGACCGGCCGCGAAGTGGCAACGGGTCACGTGCCAGCGGATCGTCCTCGAGCGTCATGGCGGCAAGCCTGGCAGAGAACCCGGATGGGTTCCGCCCGCTTTCGTCGACCGTCGCCGACCC
>JBDZVK010000244.1:0-4248 GCA_040255725.1 Actinomycetota bacterium | reverse complement strand
TTCGTCGTGGTCGCCGTCGATCTGCGTGGGGCTGGCTCCTCCGACGGGGTCATCGACCCGATGTCCGCCCAGGAACGCGAAGACGTGGCCGACGCCGTCGAATGGGCCGCCGCGCAACCCTGGAGTGACGGCAACGTGGTGATGCTCGGCGTGTCGTACCTGGCGATCACCCAGTGGGGCGCCGCGTCGCTGGCACCTCCGGCGCTGCGAGCCATCTGCCCGTGGGAGGGATTGTCGGACCCGTACCGGGACCTCGCGTATCCCGGCGGGGTCCGCGAAGTCGGCTTCGCGAAGCTGTGGGCGACGGGACTGAAGCGTTCCGCCCGGCTCGGCTCCGACCTGGTCGGCACCTGGCGCAACCACCCGCTGCGCGACGACTACTGGGCCGGGCTCGCTCCCGACCTCACCGACATCACCGTGCCGATGCTGGTGTGTGCCAGCTTCTCGGACCACACCCTGCACTCCCGCGGCTCGTTCCGGGGGTTCGCCCAGGCCCGCTCGCGCCACGCCCGCCTGTTCACCCACCGCGGCGGCAAGTGGGCCGCCTTCTATTCGGAGCACGCGAAGGCCGAGCAGCTCGCGTTTTTCCGGGATGTGCTCGACGGTGGCGCGGACGCCGAGGCCGGCGACGCGGCGGCAACCGGCGGCAGCACCGGTCACACGGTGCGCCTCGAGGTCCGGGAAGATCGCGCCACCGTGGTCGAAGTCCGCGAGGAACACGAATGGCCCCTCGCCCGCACCGACTGGCAGACCCTGCATCTGACCGCGCCCGGGCGGCTCGACCGCGAACCTCCCGCGTCGACCGGCTCGGTCACCTTCGCCGCGCAAGACAGGGCCGCGGTGTTCACCTGGACCGTGCAGCGCGACGTCGAACTCACCGGACCGATGGTCGCGCGGCTGTTCGTGGAGGTCGCCGGCAGCGACGACGCCAACCTGTTCGTCGGTGTCGAGAAGTGGCGCGGCGGCCGCTTCGTGGGCTTCGAAGGCGCCCAGGGCTACGGCAACGACCGCGTCACCACCGGCTTCGCCCGCGTCGCCCTGCGCGCCCTCGACCCCGAGCGTTCCACGCCCATCCAACCTGTGCCGGCGTGTATCCACCCCGAGCCTGTGCGGCCCGGCGAGGTCGTGGCCGTCGACGTCGAGCTGCTCCCTTCGGCCACCCTCTTCCGGGTTGGGGAGCAACTCCGACTCGTCGTCGCGGGCCGTTGGCTCGCCCCGCGCAACCCGCTGTTCGGAAGCTTCCCCACGCGGTACGAATCGTCGCCGAAGGGCACTTCGATCACCTTGCACTGGGGTCCCGACCGCGACGCCCACCTGCTGGTGCCGGTCATCGCCCGAGCATCCGGGCGGGCGCATACGGTGCACCCGACGAACGAAACCAGGAGGCCATGATGACGCCGCCCACCCCCATACCCGACCTGCACTCCGGGTTCAGTGCGCCCGGCGCCGTGCCGACACCGTGGGAGGCGGTCGTCGAGGTCCTCGAAGCGGCCGAGGTGTTCTGGATCTCGACCGTGCGGACCGACGGCCGTCCTCACGTCACGCCGCTCCTGGCGGTGTGGCACGACGGCGCGCTGTACTTCTGCACCGGACCCGACGAGCAGAAGGCCGTGAACCTGCGCGGCGACGACGCGTGCGTGCTCACCACCGGCGACAACCGCTGGGATGCCGGTCTCGACGTCGTCACGGAAGGGCGCGCGGCCCGCGTCACCGATGACGGACTGCTGCGCGTCCTCGCTGCGAAATGGCGGCAGAAGTACGGCGACGACTGGGACTTCACCGTGCACGGCGGCGCCTTCCACCACGGTCCGGGCCCGGCCCTCGTCTTCGAGGTGCGCCCACACAAGGTGCTGTCGTTCGCCAAGGGCGACTTCGCCCAGACCCGATTCCGCTTCGACACCTGAACCGGGCCAGGCCCCGGCCCGACCCCGGTTCAACGCTCGAGCCGGACGAGCTCGGTGCGCACCGGGATGGGCGTCGGACCGACGCGCCGTGGCCTCGACGTCGGGGCGATCCGATCGACGAGCGCGGGACTGTCGATCGTCTCGGCCATCGCTCGAGTCAGCTCGAGACCGGCGGTGTCGCCGAGACGCGCGGCGTGGATGCCGGCCCTGACCGTCAACTCGCGCATGCCGGCGCCGGCGGCGAGCTCGGCGAGTCGGGCAACCAGCGTCGCGGCTCCTGGATCGCCAGAGGCAATCGCCAGTTCGCACGCCGCATCGAGCAGGTGCCCCCTGGCCCACACGTACCACGGCGCCGAGCTGAGCCCTTCTCCGATCCACTTTCGGGCCGCGCCGACGTCGCCTCGGGCCCACTCGAGCAGCGCCAAGCCACGATCGGTCATGGCCAGGTAGCACTGGTCCCCCACCTCCGTGGCCATGGCATGCGCCCCCTCCAACAGGTCTGCGGCCTCGTCCAGATCGCCCATGCGAAGGCGCGTTTCGCCGAGCATGCTGGCGGGCCACGGGAGAAAGGCCATCCAGCGCTCGGCCCGCGAGGTGGCCACGGTCTCGCGCAACACCAGCTCGGCCTGCGCCAGGTCGTCGCGCAACAGGTGCACTCGTCCGATCATCGAACGTGACCAGGTTCGCTGGCGAACCGACCCCGAGCGTTCCGCCCTCGTCACCGATTCCTCCAGCGCCTCGAGCGCGCCCGGGTAGTCGGCGGTGTCGGTGCGGTCCATGCCCCGCACGCCCGACAGTGACGCGCGGCCGGCTTCGTCGTCGCTGGCAGCCTCGGCCCGTTCGACCCACGAGATCACCTGGGACCGGTGCCCTTTCAGTGTGGCCAGGAAGGCCAGTTCACGGCACGCGGACGCCAGGAGTTCACCGTTCCCCGCGGCTTCGGAGCACACGATTGCCCGGTGCAACAGGTCGGAACACGTGGCGCCGCGTGCACCTGTCGAACGGATGAGCGCGCTCGCGAGAGCCAACGTCGTCTCGGCCCGCAGCGCGTCGTCACCGAGCCCCTCGGCGATGTTGGCGGCCGCAGCGAGTTCGTCGACGCCACGAGACACCGCGCCGGCCGCCAACGCCGCGCTGCCGGCTTCGAGCATGGCGCGTGTCTGCGCGACCGACAGGCGGGCGTTCGGCACCGGCACCCGGTCGACCTCGGCAAGCGCCTCGCGCACGGCGGCAGGCTGGTCGATGCCGAGTTCGCGTCGGAACAGGTCCGCACAGCGTGCCGCTTGCTCGCGGGCGATCTGCGCGCCACCGGTCCGGGCGAGACAGCGGACGAGAACGGCATGGTTGTCGCCGTTGTAGGGATCGATCTCGACAGCTCGACGAGCCACCGCGGTCGCGGTCGCCGTGTCACCGGTGGCGAGCAGCACGAGAGAGGCCTCGTACAGTGCGGCGCGGGCCACCGCGGCCAGCCGCTGACGTTCGATCAGCAACCACGATTCGAACGAACCACTCGAGACGATCGTGACCCCGTGGAGCAGTTCGCCGCCGATCGCGTCCGGCGCGCGGGCGACGGTGGCGGTGTCGAGCCGCTGCAGCGCGTCGACGGTGATTTCCGCGCCGAGGGTCACCGACACCGGATCACCCGACACGGCCACCGACGACCCGAGGAGCCGCCGCAGTTCCGCGAGGTTCCAGCGGAGCGCCCCGAGGGGATCATCCGCCCCGGAGAACAACAGCTCGCCGAGGTGCGACCGACTCGGCGGGTGGGCCGCCAGGAGCAGGTACGCGAGGAGTGCCCACGCCTTGTTGCCCCGCGGAGATCGTGTCTGCCCGCCCGCGTCGACGATCGACGGTTTCCCCAGTAGGTGGATGGTGACCGCCATGGTCGCGGACGCTATCGCCCGGGCGTGTGATGCGCCGTGTGAGCGTGGCGTCGACGCGGCGCACGATCGGCGGGTGGGCCGACCCGTTGCGGCGATGCACCGCGTCGACGTGGCGGCATCGGGCAACCGTCAAACGCGAGGTCACACGTGGGTGCGCTCAGATACCCCGATCCAATGCCTCGAACACGACCCCGGGGCACCGACAAGACAGGAACCGCAATGCCACTGTTCATGGACGTACACAACATCGACGGCGGAGTGTCGGAGTCCGACGTCGCCAACGCGCATCGAGCCGACCTCGCGATCCAGGACGCGCACGGGGTCGAGTACCTGCGGTACTGGGTCGATCAGGACGCCGGGAAGATCTTCTGCCTCGTCGATGCCCCGGATGCCGACGCGGCCAACACGGTGCACCGCGAGGCGCACGGACTCGTCGCCGACGAGATCTACTCGGTCACCGA
>JBDZVK010000243.1:0-4255 GCA_040255725.1 Actinomycetota bacterium | reverse complement strand
CGCCGCGATCCCGCACGTCTCCCGCCACCCGCCGATCGTTGAGATCCGTCGGCTGCCCGTGATTCGTCGGTTGCCCGTGATCCGGCGGTCGCGCGTGGCCTGTCGGTCGCGCGTGATCCGCGGTCGCGCGTGATCCGCGGTCGCGCGTGATCCGCGGTCGCCCGTGACCTCTCGGTTGCTGCCCCGGTCCACTGCCCGCCGAGCGTTGCCGCGGGTGACTCGAAGGGAACTCTGGGAGGAAACCCACGATGATCGTGGGTTTCCTCCCAGAGTTCGCGTGGGGCGGGAGGTGCGGAGCGAGCGGAACCGGCGTTCGGTGTTCGTGACGGCGCAGACGAGGGAAATGACAGGGAACCCCTGAGTCGCTATGCTGTGTTCGGTGTTCGTGACGGCACAAACGACGCAGCACGACGATCTCCTCCGGGAGATCGTCGAAGCCCTAGCGGCCATCGGCGTCCCGGCCGAGCGCCATGACGGCGCCCTGAGCGTCGACGGCAACCGCTTCGTCGTCGCCATGGTCGACCGCGCCCACCCCACACCCGCCGGTCTCGCCGGGATCGTCGAGCAGGCCCCGCCACGACGCCCCGCGATGGTGATCGCCGACCGGATCTCCGAGCCCGGACGTGACGTGCTGCGCCGGGCGGGGTGGGGCTGGTTGGACCGGCGGGGCCACCTGCGGATCTGGACCACCGGAGTCCGGATCGAGGCGCCCGTCCCCGGACTGGCGGACGACTCCGACGACCGCGGCGGCAACCCCTGGACCACCGTCGGACTCGAGGTCGCGGTCGCCGCGCTCCTCGAACCGGACGAGGTCGTCTCCACCCGCCACATCGCTCCGATCATCTCCCGCAGCGTCGGCGCCGTCCACGAGATGATCGGTCGGCTCGCCACGGTCGGCCTCATCGGTCAGGCGAGCCGACTGCCGTTGCTGCCGGACCTGTTCTGGGAGACCGCCGCCCACTGGCCCGACGACGGCTGGCTCGGCCTGGGTGTCGAACTCGACGAAGCCGCCGAGCGGGCGGGAGACGGGATCCTGGTCCGCGTCGACGAGCGGGCGGCCACGCTCGGTGGGGCTCGGATCGCCGCGGCCGGCGACCTGCCCGCGCGGGCGTACGTGCCGAACATGCGCATCTACCGTCGGCTGCGGGGCCTCGCCGACCGGGACGCCCCGGTGCGCACCTGGATCCGCGTCTCGCCGGTCACGTACCTGCCCGAGAACCCCGACCATCCCCCCGACGACGAGCACCCCTGGGCGGTCGCCCATCCGATCATCTGCGCGTTGCGGCTCGCGGCGGACCCGGCCCGCGGGCGGGAGATCGTGGAGGACTGGGGCGTCGTCCCGGACGGGACCGAGCCGTGATCATGCTCACCGGCCGACGCGACGGCACCACCCACCGGGCCGTCGAACTGCTGGCGTCGCTGCCTCCCCAGTTGCGCCTCATCGGCGGTCTCGCCGTGCTCTGCCGGGTCGGTGTGCCGCACCGGTCCACCGTCGACCTCGATGCGGTCACCCGCGATCTGGCCGGCATCCACGACGACATCGCCAGCCTCGCGGTCACCGCAGCGGGTGGCGGTCAGTACACCTTCGCCGGCAACTTCGACCTCGACGTGATCGACGTGTCGCCCGAATCCAGTGCGGCGCTGATCGCCGAGCTGACCGCACACGACGAGCCCCTCGGCGACCTCGACCTCAACGTGATCGCCCACACCTGGGCGTTCGAGACGGCCACGAGTCTCGATCTGGTCGCTGTCGAGGACGGCACCGGCGGGGTCCTGGCCCGTGCGGACGGTCGGCTGGTGGCATCCTCGACCGGCCTGGTCACCATGAAGGCGACGACCGTGCCGCTGCGCTCGTCGTCCAAGCCCGAGAAGCGGGCCTCCGACTTCTACGATCTCGGCAGGCTGCTCGTCGTGGGTGATGTCGACCGTGCCGGCATCGCTTCGATTCCCGACGAACTGCGCGAGCCGGTGATGACGCGGATCCGGCACTGGTTCATCGACCCGTCCGGACGCGACCGCACCTACCGGGAGGTGCGTCGCTTCGACGAACCCCGCCTCGACCTCGACGAGGTCGCCGATGCCGTCGAATCCCTCGACCCGATCTCGGGATGAGCGCTCCGACTGGAGGGTCGGCGCGTGATCGGCGGGGAACCCCTGGGATCTCGACCGGCGATCACGCCGATGCGACGCCACCGACGTCGTGCATGACGCGGAACGGGTTTCCTAGGATGCCGCCATGGCCGAGCAGGACGTCGTGAGTGTCGAACGGGTCGTGCACGCGCCCGCGGCCGAGATCTTCGCGTTGATCTCGACGCCGTCGCGTCATCACTCCTTCGACGGGTCGGGCACCGTGCGCAGCGCGCGGGGAGGCGACGGCGGGCCGGTCGGCCTCGGTGACCGGTTCGGCATGTCGATGAAGATGGGCGTGCCCTATTCGATGGAGAGCGAGGTCGTCGAGTTCGAACAGGACCGGCTCATCGCCTGGCGCACCACCGGTCCGACCCGTCTCGGGCGGCTCGTCGGCGGCCGCATCTGGCGCTACGAACTCGAACCGGTCGACGGCGGCACCCTGGTGCGCGAGTCGTGGGACATCACCGGGGAGTCCGCATTCACCAAGCCCGGCGTGCGCCGCCTCGCATCGAAGACGCTCAAGGACATGTCGGCGACCCTCGACCGCCTCGAGGAACTCCTCGGCGATCCCTCCGAGGTCTGAACCCGCCGGCACCCGCGGGCCCACGCTCTGGGCGGGCGATCAGTCGAGCAGGGCTTCGACGTTCTCGATCGGACGACCGATCGCGGCACGTCCGTCGTCGGTCACGACGATCGGGCGCTCGATCAGGATCGGGTTCGCGACGAGGGTCTCGATCCATGCGGCCCGGTCACGCGGCGCATCGGCCAGTCCGAGCTCGGAGGCGCGGGCCTCGCCCATGCGGGTGATGTCCCAGGGCTCCAGACCCAGCTCGGCGCACACCCGCTCGAGCGTTGCCGCGTCGGGCGTGTCGTCCAGGTAACGGCGCTCGGTGTAGTCGACGCCGCGATCGTCGAGGAGGGCCTTGGTCGCACGGCTCTTCGAACATCGGGGGTTGTGCCACAGCTCCATGACCGCAGAGCGTACCTTGGGCCTCATCCGCCGGCAGGACGGCGCGTCACCCACAGGGTCAGGTCGGCGTCGTACTTCGCGCTCGCCCACTCGTACAGTTCGGCCGGCGACACCGGTTGGCCGACGAACATGGGCTCGGCGCGGGCATCGGCGCGCTGCCACCAGGTGATGATCATCCGCTGGAATGCCGCGTCGTCGGCGAGGTGGCCGAGGTTCCCGTCTCGCGGAATGAACGATTTCGCCCGGTCGGTCAAGAACCGCGGGGTCATCGGACCGAGGAAGGGCCGCGTGGCCGCCGCGGTGAGCGAGAGGTTCGAGCGTGACTGCAACCACCGACCGATCCGCGCGTCGAGTCCGTGTACCGACGCGTCGGAACGGTGGGGGAAGACCCGCTCACGGAACAGCACCTCACCCGCCGGTGGATCCGACGCGGCCTTGTCGGCGATGACGATGATCGACCGGGGCGTCGTTCCCTGCCCACGGTCGCAATCGGGGATGAAGGAGTACAACGACGTGTTGGGGGTCGGATAACAGAAGGCGATGCCCGCCCCGCGCAGTTCCACGAGCAGCGCCGACAGGTAGTCCGCGTTGTCGACGAACGTGTTCTCCAATGTGACGGCGACCGGCCCCTTCCCGCCGATCCGGTCGATCACCACACGGCTCATGTGGCGGGCGAGCGTGTTCTCCTCGGGTCGGGCGGTGTAGCCCGTGGTGGAACTCGGCAGGTTCAGGATGCCGAAGAGCACCGCGACCCCGAGCGCGCCCCAGGCCGACGCCCGCGACGACGCGACGGCGACGCGACGGATCACGTTCACGATCACCGCGAGCCACGCGACGGCCGCGGTGACCCAGACCGAGAGGAGGTATTCGGGCACCAGCGCCGTGGTGACGGGCGCGAGGTAGACGGTCGTGAGGCTGCCGACGGTCGCGGTGGCCGATACGCCGAGCAGGGCGAGGCCGACGCGGTCGCGGGCCCGCCACGCGAGCACGCCGAGCGCGACGAACACGACGACGCCGACCACGGCGACCACCAGATCGAACCCCGTCATCGACCCGGCGACGAACCCGGTGTGGTGGGCCCGGTAGAAGGTCGGATCCTCGAGGGTGCCGCGGAGCCAGAACGGGGGTCTCCCGACCAGGCTCGCCACGACATGC
>JBDZVK010000242.1:0-4280 GCA_040255725.1 Actinomycetota bacterium | reverse complement strand
GCACGAAGCGGGTGTCGACCAGCTCCAGCAACGGCACCTGCCACGCCCAGCCGCGCTGGGGGTCGGCGAACCAGTGGAACTCGTCCATCACGGCGCTGGTCACCGCAGCGTCACGGCCGTCGCGCAACGCCAGGTTCGCGAGGATCTCGGCGGTGCAACAGATCACCGGCGCGTCCGCGTTCACCGCGGCGTCGCCGGTGAGCATGCCGACGTGTTCGGCGCCGAACTCGGCGACGAGTTCGAAGAAGCGCTCCGACACCAGCGCCTTGATCGGCGCGGTGTAGAACGCGCGGCCGCCGTGGGCGACCGCGTCGAACAACGTGGCCGTGGCGATCAGCGACTTGCCCGACCCGGTCGGGGTGTCCACGATCACGTGCGACCCGAGCGCGATCTCCAGCAGCGCCTCGGCCTGCGCCTCGTAAAGGTCGTGACCGCGCGTGCCGCGTACCCAGTCGGTGAAGACCTCGACGATGGCGTCGGGGTCACCGTCGCACGACTCGGCCAGCTCCGTGAGGTTCCCGGGTTTCACCCCCCTACAGGCCCAGCCGGTCGAACCGTTCGGGGTGGCGCTGCCAGTTCTTGTCGACCTTGACGAACAACTCCAGGTACACCTGCGGGTCGAGCTGCGCCCGCGTCCGCTTGCCGACCTCGGCGATCACCGAACCGCCGTGGCCGATCACGATCCCCTTCTGCGATTCGCGTTCCACGAGGATCTCGCAGCGGATCCGTCTGCCCTCCCATTCGGTCACCCGGGTCGCGACCGAATGGGGCACCTCGTCGTGCAGCACGGCCAGGAGTTGCTCACGGACCAGTTCGGCGACCCACGTCGCCTCCGCGGTGTCGGTGACCTGGCCGCGGGGATAGTACGGCGGGCCTTCGGGCATCCGCCCGGCGAGCTCGTCGACCAGCACGTCGACCCCGGCGCCGGTGCGGGCCGAAACCGGAAAGTACGCGGCCGCGTCGAGCGAACCGGCCGCGTCGAGCTGGGCCGCGATCCGGCCCCGGTCGGCGATGTCGCACTTGTTGACGACCACGATGGCATCCGCGGGAAGCTGCGCGGCCACGAACCGGTCGCCGCGGCCCAGCGGCGCCGTGGCGTCGATCACCAGGCACGCCACGTCCACGTCGGCGATCTCGGCGGTCGCGGTGGCGTTCAGGTGCTCGCCGAGTGGGGTGCGGGGTTTGTGGATGCCCGGCGTGTCGACGAACACGATCTGGGTGTCGTCACCCGTCACGGCGTCGGGAGCGTCGAGGTGCAACACCCCACGCACCGCGTGCCGGGTGGTCTGGGCCTTGTCGGAGGTGATCGACGCCTTGGTACCCAGGATCCGGTTCAACAGGGTCGACTTGCCGACGTTCGGACGCCCGACGAACGTGACGAAGCCGCTTCTCACCTCGAGTTTTCCTTGGCGGCCCCGCGGGACTCCGCGCCCAGGGCACCGTCGTCGACATCCAGGTCGGACGCCACGACCTCCTGGGCCTCGATCCGGACCCGGGCGATGCGTCGACCCTGCATCCGCTCCACGCGGAGCTCGTACCCGGGCACCTGCACGATCTCACCGCCGACCGGCACCCGTCCGAGCCGGGTGAAGATCAGACCACCCACCGAGTTCCAGTCGCCCTCGGGCAGATCCCCGTCGAGCACGTCGTTCGCGTCGTCGATCGACAGCCGGCCGTCCACCCGCAGGATCCCTCCGGGCAGCGGTTCGACGAGCGGGTCCTCGACGTCGAACTCGTCGACGATCTCACCGACGAGTTCCTCGATGAGGTCCTCGAGGGTCACCAGACCGGCCGTGGAGCCGTACTCGTCGACCACGATGGCCATGTGGAACTTGTCGCGCTGCATCTCGGGCAACAGCACCGCGACCCGCTTGGACTCGGGCACGAAGTTCGCCCGGCGCACGATGTCGGCCACCGGCGTGTCGGAGCGGCCGTTGCGTTCGGCCCGCATGAGGTCACGCGCATAGAGGATCCCGATGATGTCGTCGACGTCGACCCGATGCACCGGGATCCGGCTGTAGCCGTTCAACAGGATGATCTCCATGGCGTCGCCGACCCGCGTCGACGCCTCGATCGTGATCATGTCGGGACGGGGCACCATCACCTCGCGGGTGACCGTGTCGCCGAATTCGATCACCCGGGCGATGTAGGCGCGCTCGTCGTCCTCGATCACGTCGTGTTGGGCGGCCTCGTCGGCCATGGCCAGCAGTTCCTCTTCGGACACGAACGGCCCCTGCTCGAGCCCCTTGCCCGGCAGCAACACGTTGGTGATGCCGATGAGCGCCCGGGCGACGATCCGCAGCGGCCAGAACCGGGTCAGCGCCCAGATCGGCCCGGCGCTGCGGAGTGCGGCCTCGTCGGTGTGCTGGACCGCCCAGGTCTTGGGCGCCGCCTCGGACAGGACGAACACCAGCGCGACGTTGATGACGAGGGCGACGATCACCCCGGCCGCGCCGAAGAGGCGTTCGGCCTCGATCGTGATCAGCGCGGTCTGCACGGTCTGGCAGATCAACACGACCAGGAGGAGCGAATTGAGGAACGACGCCGGGTCCTCGACGAGCCGACGGAGCCGCTTCGCCCCGCGGCGTCCCGCTTCGTCGTGCGCGATCGCACGGTTGCGGTTCATGCGGGTGAGCGAGGTCTCGGCGAGGGCGAGAAACGCCTGGATCGCCAGCAGCACGACGATCACGGCGATGATCAGGACGTCCATGCTGGATGTCGCCGCGACGGTCACGACGGGATCTCCGTCCCGGCGGGCACGGGGCGGTGGACGAGAGCGAGGATCCGGGCCTCCTCGGCACGCATCGCGACGGCGTCGTCCACGGTGGCATGGTCCCAACCCAACACGTGGAGGACGCCGTGTACACACAACAGCGCCAGTTCGTCGGTGAAGGTGCCGGCATGGTCCGGCGCGTTCGCCGCCGCGACGTCGACGCAGACGACGACGTCGCCGAGCAGACGTGGCGCGCCGGCGGGCACCGGATCGGCGACCTCGGAGGCGCCCGGCGCCTCGAGGGGGAACGACAGCACGTCGGTGGGGCCGGTGCCGCCCAGATGCTCCTCGTTGAGTCGGGTGATCGTGGGGACGTCCACGAGCGTCACCGCGAGTTCCGCCGGCGGCGTCGCCCCCGATGCGTCGAGTGCGGCCTCGGCGAGACGCGCGAGGTCGTCGAGGTCGACGGAGGGAACGCTATCGGGAGGGCGATCGTCGGTGACGACCGCCTGGAACCTTTCGTCGGGTGGCCCGTCGGACTGCGAGGGAGACGGGACCGTCGCCGGGGTCGTCATCGCGGCCTTCAGTCCCCCACCTCTGCCTTGGCGTAGGCATCGACGATGTCCTGGACGATGCGATGTCGCACCACGTCGCGGCTCGACAGGTGCACGAAGTCGATGCCTTCGATATGGCCGAGGACCCTTTCGAGACCGACGAGTCCACTGCGTCCGCCGGCGACGTCGACCTGGGTCATGTCACCGGTCACCACGGCCCGCGACGAGAAGCCGATCCGGGTGAGGAACATCTTCATCTGCTCGTTCGTGGTGTTCTGGGCCTCGTCGAGGATGATGAAGCTGCGGTTCAGGGTGCGGCCGCGCATGAACGCGAGCGGTGCGACCTCGACGGCGTCGCGTTCGATGAGGCGGGCAAGGCCCTCGGGTTCACAGAAATCGGTCAATGCGTCGTACAGCGG
This sequence comes from Actinomycetota bacterium, assembly GCA_040255725.1. GTDB lineage: Bacteria > Actinomycetota > Acidimicrobiia > Acidimicrobiales > Iamiaceae > JAFDWI01. The sequence continues at coordinate 594 of JBDZVK010000242.1, read as the reverse complement.
CCGGAGGTAAGGATCGACCTTGGCCATGAGGTCGCCGGGCAGAAAGCCGAGCCGCTCCCCCGCCTCGACCGCCGGACGGCACAGCACGATCCGGTCGACGATGCGGGCATTGAGCGCGTGCACGGCCGAGGCGACCGCGAGCCAGCTCTTGCCGGTGCCCGCCGGGCCGAGTCCGAAGGTGATGATGTTCGACGCGATCGCGTCGACATAGCGCTTCTGACCGGCCGACTTGGGGCGGACGGTGCGCCCACCCGGTGCCTGGAGCACATCGGTCGAGAACACGGCGAATGGCTCATCTCCGGCGCGGACCAGGTCGACCGAGCGGTCGACGGTCGCCGCGTCGAGATGCTGGCCGGCCTCGACGAGGTCGAGCAGCGACCGGAACAACAGTGCGATGGCTTCCGCCTCGTCGCCGTCGATGGCGATGACGTTGCCGCGCACCGACACCTCGGTGTCGCCGAAGGCCGCCTCGATCTGTCTGAGGTACGCGTCGGACGGACCGACGAGGGCCGCGACCTCGTGGGGATCCTGCACGGTCAGTTCGATACGGGTCGTACTCACGCACCGTCCAGCGTAATTGGTGCGCCGCTCGGC
>JBDZVK010000241.1:0-4320 GCA_040255725.1 Actinomycetota bacterium | reverse complement strand
AAGTCGCGGGCGCCCTCGGGGGTGGAGCGGGTGAGCGTCGGCGTCTCGATCTCGACGAAGTCGTGGCCGTGGAGCAGGTCACGGGCGGTGCGGTTGACCTCGCTGCGCAGCCGCAGGGCGGCCGCCGACTCGGCGCGACGCAGGTCGAGGTAGCGGTACTTGTAGCGGACCGCGTCGCTCAGCGGGGTCGCTTCGTGCTCCTCGATCGGGAAGGGCAGTGGAGCCGACTCGCTCAGCACCTCCAACTCGTCGACCTCGACCTCGATGTCGCCGGTGGGAAGGTTGGGGTTGTCGTTGCCCTCGGGGCGACGCCGGACCCGGCCGACGACCCGAAGGCAGAACTCCGAGCGCAACGGGTGGGCAGTCGCTTCGTCTTCGATGACCACCTGGACGATGCCCGATGCGTCCCGGAGGTCGATGAACGCGACGCCACCGTGGTCGCGGCGGTTCGCCACCCAACCACAGAGTGCCACGTCTTCTCCGACGTCGCTCTCACGCAACTCACCACACGAGTGGGTGCGCAGGCCAGTCGCCGTCGTGTTGGATTCCATGCTCATCCTCGTTCGTGGCTCGGGTCGTCGTCGCCGACGGTGATCCGCAACGTGTCCACCAGTTGGTCTCGGGGAATGCGGGTCTGCGCCTCGGATTCGCGCGGTCCGCGGAGGCTGCGCAACGATGCGACCCCGTCGCGCTGTTCGTCGGGGCCGACGATGACCGCCAAGGCTGCTCCGGAACGGTCGGCCACCTTCATCTGGGCCCGCATCGAGCGACCGTCGAACGCCCGGTCGGCCGAGATGCCTGCCCGGCGCAACTCGGTGGTGATCCGGGTGGCCTCGGCGCCGCCGGTGGTGTCGACGACGAACACGTCGACCGCCCGGTTGCGCAGCGGGAAGACGCCTTCGGCGTCGCAGGCGAGCAGCACCCGCTCGATGCCGGAGCCGAACCCGATGCCGGGCGTGTCGGGGCCGCCCATCTCGGCGACCAGGCCGTCGTAGCGTCCGCCGCCGAGGATGGTGGACTGGGCGGCGTCGAGCGCGTCGGAGACGATCTCGAAGGTGGTGTGCGTGTAGTAGTCGAGCCCCCGCACCAGCGTGGGGGTCCGCTCATAGGGGATGCCGAGGCCGTCGAGGCCGTCGAGGACGTGAGCGAAGTGGTCGGCCGCCTCGGCCGAGAGCGAGTCGGTGATCCGGGGAGCGTCGGCGACCACGGCACGGGTCGCCTCGCGTTTGGAATCGAGGACCCGCATCGGATGGTCGTCGACCTTGGCGGCGTCGGCCGGGTCGAGCGCTGCCCGCCGGTCGGCGAGCCAGGTCTGCACCGTTTCCACATAGGAGGCGCGGTCGCCACGGGTCCCCATGGAGTTGATCAGCAACCGGACCCGCCGCAGACCGAGTGACGCGAGGTGGTCCCATCCCATGGCGACGACCTCGATGTCGAGGTCGGGATCGTCGGAGCCGAGCGCTTCGACACCGAGTTGGTGGTGTTGGCGCAGACGACCGGCCTGGGGTCGTTCGTAGCGGAAACTCGGCGCCGCGTAGAAGACCTTCCACGGCGTGACCGGGCGGTGCTGGACGAACGCCCGGACGATGGACGCGGTGCCTTCGGGGCGGAGCGCGAGATGACGGTCGCCCTTGTCGAAGAAGTCGTACATCTCCTTGGTGACGACGTCGGTCCCCTCCCCGACCCGCTGGAAGACCCCGATGTCCTCGAACATCGGCGACTGCACCAGGCCGTAGCCGGCGCGCTCGGCGTGCGCGGTGAACCTGGCGATCAGGGCCTCCCAGCGAGCCGACTCGGGTGGCAGCACGTCCCGCGTCCCGATGGGGGCGTCGAAGGTCGGGCCACTGGTCACGACGGCCGAGGTTACCGGAGGCCTTCGGATCGCCCGGAACCGGTTCATCTGGTGCCGGGGCAGCTCGGTATGCCCGGTACGGTGGGCCCGTGGCGCCGCGGACGATCCGGAGGGCTCTCGCGATCGCGTTGTCGATCGTCGGCATGGCGAGTGCGTGCTCGTCGGGCTCGGAACCTGCCGGCACCCGCGCCGGTTCAGATTCCGGTGCGGTGGTGTCGACCGTTCCCGCGGGCCGGTCGACCACGCTCCCGCCTTCGACGACCGTCCCGAGTCCCCCGGCCCGGATCACCATCAACTTCGCGGGCGACATCAACTTCGAAGACCAACGTGCCCAGCTGCTTGCCTCGGACCCCGGGACGATTCTCGGGGCGATCACACCTGTGCTCGCCGACGCGGACCTGACCGTGGTGAACCTCGAAACGGCCCTGACCGAACGCGGTCGTCCTGCGCCGAAGGCCTTCACGTTCCGGACCGGACCCGAGGCCCTCGACGTGTTGCGTGACGCGGGCGTCGACGTCGCCTCGCTCGCGAACAACCACGGTCTGGACTTCGGGCCCGACGGGGTGCCCGACGCCCTCGCCGCGTCGGGATCCGAGGATTTTCCGATCATCGGCATCGGCGAGAACGAGGCCCAGGCACTGGAGCCGTATCGTACGACGATCCGTGGTCACCGGGTGGCGGTGATCGCGGCGACCCAGGTGCTCGACGATGCGCTGATCCCGGCGTGGACGGCGACCCCGGACCATCCCGGGCTGGCCTCGGCGAAACGGGTGGATGAACTCGTGGACCAGGTCCGACGGGTCCGACCGACCACCGACACCGTGGTGGTCTTCCTGCACTGGGGCATCGAGCGCGAGACGTGCCCGAGCCAGTCGCAGGAGGAACTCGCACGGGAATTGGTGGGTGCCGGCGCGGACGTCGTCGTCGGTGGTCACGCCCACCGGTTGCAGGGCGCGGGTCGGATGGGTGACGCGATCGTCGGCTATGGCCTCGGCAACTTCGCGTTCTACGCGGGAAGCCCGGCGGCCGCGGCCACGGGGGTCTTGCAGGTGCAGGTGGGTGGAGACGAGCCGGCCGGGTACCAGTGGAAGCCCGCCACGATCGACGGGAACGGGTCTCCGGTACCACTCAGCGGTCAGGCGGCCGGCGACGCCGTCGCGGCCTGGAACGCGCTGCGCGGGTGCACCGGTCTAACGGCCTGAACGGTTCCGATTGCATATCGCGATACGACGCGGCGTGCCCGCGGGCACGGAGACCAGGCCCGGCCGGGTGTGCCCGCGGGCACGGAGACCAGGCCCGGCCGGGTGTGCCCGCGGGCACGGAGACCAGGCCCGGCCGGGTGTGCCCGCGGGCACGGAAGCCAGGCCCCACCGGAGCGTGCCCGCGGGCACGCAGACCCGTCTGGTTCGCCGGTGCCCGCGGGCAGCACCTGACGAGTGGTCCGCGGCGATCGGGGGACCGGCTTCGTGGACGGGTTCACCTGCGCTCCTCCTGATCGTCGAATCGTCTGCCCGCCAACCTAGGCCGCAGGTGGGACACCCGTTTGGAGACCCGGTCGAGATCCGCCCGCCGGGCCGCTCAGTGCGCGCCCGGCAGCACCCGGTACGCGTCGTAGACCCCGTCGATGGTCTTGATCGACCGCAGCAACGACCCGAGATGTGACGGATCGGCGAGTTCGAAGTCGAACCGCATCTTCGACACCCGGTCGCTGCCCATCGAGGCGGTCACCGACATGATGTTCACCTGTTGGTCGCCGACGATGGCCGAGACATCCCGCAACAGGCCGGTCCGGTCCAGCGCCTTGACCTCGACGGTCGCGAGGAACAGTCCGGTCGCCGCGAGATCCCAGTCGACGTCGACGAGGCGCGTGGACTGGTCCTGCTCCAAGCCGATCGCGTTCAGGCAGTCGGCCCGATGGACCGAGATGCCTCTCCCCCGGGTCACGAACCCGATGATCTCGTCGCCCGGCACCGGTGTGCAGCACTTTGCGAGCCGGATCATCACGTCGTCGAGACCGTCGACGTGGACACCGACCGAGTCGGTCGTGCCCGACGGTCGGCGGGTCGAGATCGACGTCGACAGCTTCTGATCCGACACCGCCGGGTCGCCGCCGCGCAACTGCCGCCCGACCTTGGCCGCGATCGAAGCACCCGAGACATGGTGCTGGCCGAGCGCGACGTACAGCGCGTCCACGTCGGCGTAGTTCAGAGACGTGGCGATCTGGGACAGGATCTGCGGATCGAGCTTCTGCACCGGGAGGCCCTGACGCCGCAGCGCCCGATTGAGTTCTTCGCGCCCCGACTCGATCGCGTCCTCGCGGCGCTCGCGCGAGAACCATTGACGGATCTTCGACGCGGCCCGCTGGGTCGCCACGAACTTCAACCAGTCGCGTGACGGGCCGGTGCCGGTCGCCTTCGAGGTGACGATCGAGCACGTCGCGCCCGACTCGAGTCGATGGTCGAGGGGCA
>JBDZVK010000240.1:0-4335 GCA_040255725.1 Actinomycetota bacterium | reverse complement strand
GCGAGCAGGTCCCAGTCCTTCAGGTCGACGGCACGCATGTAGCGGTACTTCAACGCCCTGATCGCCTCGATGTCGACCAGCCGGGCGACGGTTCGGGCGAGTTCGTCATCGTGACGGGCCACGGAACGATCGGCCTGGTCACTGTGGTTCTGGACGGGCACCGGGCAAGCGTACCTCTGGGCCAGAGCGTGCCCGGGAGCCGGGCCATCGGCGTCCGTAACGTCTTTGCACGGTTCACCCGGTCTGAGCAGGGTCGAGCGTGCAAAGACGCGTTCCGGGTCAGGGCGCGACGACGCAGGTGACCCCGTGGGCCCGAAAGGCCGAGCACACGTCGGCCGGTTGGTTGCCGGTCAACCCGCAGATCACCTCGATGAACCCTCCGGCCACCAGGGTGTCGAACGAATCGATCATCGTTCCCTCCGAGTTCACCTGACCCGTCCGGGGTGACCGGGCCATCGGGTCCGAGTACTACCACATGGCGCAGGCAGCTCCGGTGACACGGCGCTCACGACGGCGACGCCTGTTCCGCCTCGGCCTTCAGGTATGCGCCTCGTCGTGTGATCAGGTTTCGCAGGTGTCGGGCCAGGACGAGGCGCTCGACCACCACGACGTGTCACGCCGTCATGTGACGGCGACAGCTTCGCGAGCCCGAGCCAACTCTGCTTCGACGCCGAGTGCCGGCGCCCACCGATCGAGGTAGGCATCATCCAGGTCGCCGGCACGTGCCCGCAGGATCTCGACGACATCGCGCCATTGACGTTCGGATCCGGATGCCGCTCCCCACTCCAGCTTCGAGAGGATCGTGTCTTCGGCACTCGCCAGGTACGTCTGAACCCCGGCGACCGTCGTCTGCTGCCGTCGCTCGAACTCTGCACGGCTGAACGGACGATCTCGGCGGAAGATCAGATCGATCTTCCACCCGGTTCGCGTATCGATCAGATTGAACTGCCCACCCAGCAGTCGTTCGCGGCGCGCGGTCTCGACCGGCACGTAGAAGCGGCTCGTGTCGAGCGTGTCGATCAGCCGGGCGAACATCTCGTCGTCGACTTCGACGACCAGGTCGATGTCGGCCGTGCTCCGGGGAACACCGTGGTGCGAGCTGGCGAACGAGCCGGCGAGCATGTGGGGCACGCCGACGGCGTCGAGCGCCTCGATGATCGTCGCGAGCGACTCGAGTGGGTCCGAGGTCATTGCATCGGCTCAGACGTCGAGCAACGGTGCTTCGGGGAACGCTGCGGTGAAAAGCTCGTCGCCGAGTCGTTGCCGGATCACCGCAGCACGAACGTCGGAGTCGTCATAGTCGGGGTGACGGGACCGGACCCCCTCTTCGGCGATCTGCACCATCAGGTCGCACATCTGAAAGGCGCGCAGAAGCCGGTCCTCCGGTTCCATCAGAGCGAAGACTTCGGCCTGCACGCGTGCCGCCTCATCGGTCGTATCGGCGGCAATCGACATGGCCCAAGCGTACCGACGGTCCGAAGACCGAGCCGCCGATGCGGCCGGCCCAAGCGCTCGAGCACGGACGTGGTCAGCCGTCGATGACGAGGCGGGGGCCGGGGCCGTGCTGGGCGAGTTCGTCACCGGGGTTCAGTACGCCGCAGTGCTGCATCGACAGACACCCGCACCCGATACAACTCGTCAGACGGTCCCGCAACCGCTGGAGCCGTTCGATGTGCGCATCGAGCAGCGGCGTCCACGCCGCAGAGACCCGTGCCCAGTCCTCGGCGTCGGGCACCCGGTTGTCTGGCAACTCGTCGACGAGCCCGCGGATCTCGGTGAGGGTCAGGCCCATCTGCTGGGCGAAGCGGATGAACGCCACCCGGCGCAGGACCGACCGTCGGTAACGGCGATGCCCGCTCGAGTTGCGGTGCGAGTGGATGAGCCCTCGGTCCTCGTAGAAGCGCAGCGCCGAGGTCGCCACCCCTGACCGTTCGGCGACCGCACCGATGCTCAACTCGGTGTCCACGCCATCGACGCTAGCGAAGAATCCCTTGACTTCAAGTGCACTTGAACTCTTAGCGTGAGCGTCATGACCTCCACCACGCCAATGGCGTCGACCGGGTCGAACCTCGCCCGGCTCCTCGACGACGAGCTGGCGTTCTCCGCGACCTTCAACGGCCGTTACAGCAACCATCTCGCGATGGCGCTCGTCGCGCTCGACCAGCTCGGCGCGCCGTCGTCGGCGCTCGAGGCGACGTTCGACGCGTACGCCCGTGGCGCCTCCGAACCCCGGGAGGATCGCGCCACACTCGACGAGCGGATCATCGAGATCGAGCGGGACGGCATCGATGCGACGCTCGCCCGACGCATCCCTCCCCTCGCGCCGAGCCCGGGCACCCGACTCTTCCACCCGCTGATCCGCCTCGGCTACGGACTCGACGCCGACCACGCCGGCCAGGTCGCCGCCGCGTTGCTGGACTGGGAAGGTCACCTCCTCGATCTCGGCATCGACGTTCCCGCCGGCGGTACCCGAGGCGTTCGGGAGGTCGCAGATGAACTCGCCGGCCGGGCCGACGGCGAATGGGGCAACACGTTCGACCTTGCCGAGGTCGCGACACGACCCGAGGTCCGTGCCGCCGTGGCCGACGTGCACCTCGACGCATCCACCCTCGACGAGCTCTCCGCGTTCGTGATCGCCGCGCACGTCACGGCCGATGACTTCATCAGCCTGCACATGGTCACCGGCGCACGGGCACTGCGGACGGTGTGCGGGCGTCTCGACCCATCGGTCGCTGCAGCGCTCATCGCAGGAGCGGTGCCGATCATGCTCGTCGCCTACGCCGTCGCCGGGGCACCACCGATCCTCGACGACACCGCACTCGACGAACTCCGTGCCGCGGAGCTGCCGACCCGCGCCGAGATCGCCGCACAGGCCGCCCGCAGCGCCGACGCTCACGTGATCAAGCTCGCCAACACCGCCGTCGTCGAAGAAGCCCGCACCGGCGACCGGCTCTACCGGGTCGCCGCAGCGCGCGTCCTCGACCCCCGACCCTGACCGATCCGGTCGCCGAGCATCACGTCGTCGTCGCCAAGGCGTGCTCGCCGCCAAGCCGTGTCCGGTGGCGCACGGTCGTCACGGCTGCGTGGGAACGGGCGCGTCGCTGCACGCCGGACCCGACGCCATCGGCGTCACGGGTGTCGCGCCCGGACGCGGCACGGCACGGGGCGCGTAGTCTCCCGCCCGTGCCCGCCGCCGTGGGTGACGACCCCGGGTGAACCTCAGTCCACGACCGCTTCGGTGACGACCTTGGATGCCTCGACGGGTCCGAACGTGGGTGGCTTGGGCCTGACCCCACCGGCACCGAGGCGGACGACGACCGTTCCCGACCCGGGATCGACCTGCACGATCTGGTTGCCGAGGCCGATCGCCCAGAACAGCTCACGTGGCGCCCCCGGCGCGAGTTGGCCGACCTTGGTCGCCGGGTCCGACAGCGCCGAGAGGTCGGTCGCGACGAGGGGGTTGCCGATCGGACCCTTGTGGTTGAGCCAGAACAGGAAGCCGTAGCCGACGTTCAGCTTCGTCGACGATCGGCCCGTCGCCTCGGCGACGTAGTCGGCCGACACGATCTGTTCCTTGCCCCAGCGTCCGCCGTGCAGCAGCAGCAACCCGAAGCGGGCGAGGTCCTCACACGACGACTGCGTGCCCTGGTACAGCACGGTGTTGCCGGCGCTGTCGAGGCTCATGTGCGTGTGGGTCATGCCGAGTGGCTCGAACAGTCGCTTCTGTGCGAACTCGGCAACCGACATGTGAGTCGCCGATGACAGCACCGCCTCGAGGGTCTGCACCGCCGAGTTGTTGTAGGCCCACTGCTCACCCGGCGCGTGCGCCTGGGACAATCCGATGGCGAACGCCGTCTGGTCGGTCGCCTTGATCAGTTCGGAGTAGTCGGTGCCGATGCTCCACTCCCGCCCCGAGTCCATGCTGAGCAGGTCGCGCACGGTGACCGCTGCCGCAGCGGTGCCGCGCCACTCAGGGATCCACTTCGCTGCTGCGTCGTCGATCGACAGGTCGCCGTCGCCCAATGCGATGCCGACGAGCACGCTCGTGATCGACTTCGTCACCGAGAACACGTTCTGCGTGGTCGTCGGGGTGGTGCCGTCGAAGTTCCATTCGCCGGCGATGGCTCCGTCGCGCACCACGACGAGGCACTTGGACTTGCCCTCCTCAGCGGTGTCGGCGCTGCGCTGCAGCGCGGCGGCGTCGAGTCCGACCGTTGCAGGATCGACCCGCTCCCAGGTGGTTCCCGGCACCGAGGTGCTGCGCGTGGTCGACGGTCCTGCGGTGGTCGAGGAGACCGAGGACGACGTCGACGTCGAACCCGTGGCCCGGTCGGT
>JBDZVK010000239.1:0-4335 GCA_040255725.1 Actinomycetota bacterium | reverse complement strand
TCGCCGGCGTTGCGGCGGCCTTCGACGGCCAGGGCCACCTCGGCCCGCATCGCGTCGAGCTGGCTGTCACGACGCGCTCCGAGCGAGTTCTCCAGCGCCCGGTCCCACATCGGCCCGACGATGTCGGCGCCGGGGCGTTTGCGACCCTTGGCGTCGATCACCGTGCGGTCCCGGATCTCGGTGAGCACGGTCTTCAGGTAGCCCACGTGCGGGGTCTCGTCCGCGCGGATGTGGCGGATGATGTCACCCGCGGCGCCGTCGCCGGCGACCCGGTCGCCATCGTCGAGGATCGTCTGGGCCCAGTTGAACGCGTGGAAAGCGGAGATCTCGATGAACAACAGCGAGATCATCCGGGCGAGCATCGACTCGAGGTCGAAGTCGACGTCATCGGGAAGCAGCCGGTTGGCCATCGCCTCGGCACGGAGGCGCTGCGGATCGATCCTGCCGCCCGAGCCGGGCTGGGAGATCCCCATGCGCTCGAGCATCACCGTCGTCTGGTCCTCGGTGATCGGATGCTCGAATGCGAGATCCCGGGCCGCCCACCACATGTGGGTGTGCCCACCTTCGTGCTCGTGGCCGGTCTCGTCACGGGCGTGGGCCTCGAACAGCCCGTGCTCGAGATGAGCGAGGGCGGTGCCACGGGTGTCCTCTTCGAACGTCGCGGGCAGGTCGGGCACGTTCGTGTAGCGGATCAGGCCGCCGAACCCTTCGACCGTGCCGATCCGGGTGAGCACCGCGATGATCGGGTCCGGGATCGAGTTGTCGAGCAGGAACCGTGCCTGGGGCACGTTCGGGTAGTGCTCGGGCCAGGTGTCGAGCGGGATGTCGATGATGTCGGTGCCGAACGTGGCGCGGTGCGCCTGCTGCCAGGCATCGATCGCCGGAACCCGGTTGAGCGTCCGTGGCGACACGTAGCTGCCCGCGTCGTCGTAGCCGCCGTGGCACCGCACCCCGGCCACGATCTGCGGTTCGGTGTAGGCGTGGTCGGCGAGCAGTTCGGTCTCTGACCAGTCGAGCTGATCGGTTGCTGCGGTCATGCGGTTTCCCCTTGGTGTGCTTCCCCTGCTCCCGTGCCGTCGGCAGGTCGCGCCGTCCACACTAGATCCGCGCCTCGCCGTTCGGACGAATGCGCTGGGGAGTGGCGTGCTCACGGAACGTGGTGAAATTTTGTTCGAAGACGATTGTCAGGGAGCGCTGCGATCACTACGATGGTGGCAACGTCCGGCTGAGTCTCCCTCCCCCCTCCACTCAGTCGGGCACCGAGGGGCTGCTTCCCAAACACGGTTCGATCAGGTGTCCGCCCGCACCGCTCGAATCGGGGAGCGGCCCTTCGGACGTTTTCGTCGGGTTCTTCCCGGGCATCGCCGACGCCGACGATCAGGTGCCCGGGGCCTCGAGTCGACGTCGTTCCTCGAGCGCCCGGCCGAGCGTCAACTCGTCGGCGTACTCCAGGTCGCCGCCGACGGGGAGCCCGCTCGCGAGTCGGGTGATACGGATCCCGGTGTCGGCCAACAGGCGGGCCAGGTACAACGCGGTCGCCTCGCCTTCGATGTTGGGGTTGGTGCACACGATCAACTCGGTCACCGCGTCGTCGGACAGACGCACCACGAGCTCGCGCACATGCAACTGGTCGGGGCCGATCCCCTCGATGGGCGAGATCGCCCCGCCGAGCACGTGGTAGAGGCCACGGAACTCGCCGGTGCGTTCCACCGCGATCAGATCGCGGGCCTCCTCGACGACACAGATCACACTCGGGTCGCGGCGGGGGTCCGTGCAGATCGTACACAGCTCGCCTTCGGCCATGTTGAAACACCGGGTGCAGAATGCGACCTCGGACTTGGCCGTGTCGATGCTGCGCGCCAGTCGGGTCGCGTCCTGGGCGGGCGCGTTCACCAGGTACAGCGCGATGCGTTGGGCCGACTTCGGTCCGATCCCGGGAAGCCGGCCGAACTCGTCGATGAGGTCCTGGACGGCCGGGGGGTAGGCGCTCATGGCCGGATGAGTCGGCCGTCAGCCACCGAGCAGGCCGCCGAGCTGATCACCGAGCCCGTCGAGGGGATCGGACGCCTGTACCGACCGCGCCTTGTCGAGCGCATCGCGCAACGCGGAGAGCACGAGGTCCTCGAGCATGGCGACGTCGTCGGTCGCATCGGGTGAGATCGACACGGCCGTGCATTCCATGGCGCCCGTCAGCGTGATCCGGACCGCACCGCCACCGGCGGAGCCCTCCACCTCGGTGGCCGCGGCCTGTTGCTGCGCCTGTTCGATCTGTTGTTGCATCTCGCCGGCCATCGACAGCAGCGATCCCATGTCGAGACCGCCGAGCAGGCCGGCCAGGTCGGCGTCGCCGCCACCGGGCACGGCTCCCGGTGCGGGCTCGACGGCGCCGGATGGCACCGGCAGGTCGGGGGTTTCGTCGTCGCTCATGGTCACCTCGTCGGAAAACGGTGCAATCTACTCGTCACTGGTCGACGATCTCGGCGCCGGGGAAGGCGTCGATCACGCGTTGGGTCGCGCTGCGGTCGTCCGCGGGCGCGTCGGCGAGCTCGTCGACCGGGCCGATCTCGTCGACCTCACGCCGCGCCTCGTCGTCCCGGTTCGCCGGTGGCCGGGCCCCGGTCGCATCGGTGCCACCGCCGGCGCGTGCCGCGGACGTACCGCCGACGACCAGCTCGATGTGGACGGGGTGGCCGAGCCGGGCCGACAGGGCGGCCTCGACCTCTTCGAGCTTCTGGAGCGACTTCTCACGGTGCACTTCGTTGGGCACCGCGAAACGCAAGGTGCCCGCTCGCCCCGTGCCGCCGTCGACGAAATGGCCGACACTGAACATCGCCTTGGTGAGGCCCGACAGACCGGGGAGCACCTGGTCTGCCCACACGCGTTCCACGTCGTCGGTCGGAGGCGTGCCGTCGCTCGCCGGCGGAGCGGCTGCTTCGGCACCGGCATCGGTGGACGCCGTCGGTTCGGGTTCGGTGCGCGGGGCCTCCCGGGCCGGCCGGTCCACCGCCTCGGGTGTCGAGCCGCCGGGCGCGGCCCGGGCAGGTGTCGGGGGTGGAGCCGACGGCGGGGTGGGTGGCGAGGTCCGGACCGGGGCCGGTTCGGTCCGCTGGGCCGACAGGGCGGCCCGTGCCGCGTCCGCGGGTCGGGCCGACCCTCCCGCGGCGGGGTCGGCGGCGGGCGACGGTCCCGACTCGGCGGTGGCCGACGTCGGCGCGGACGCCGCGCCCGCGTCATGAGGCGCGCCACGTTCGAGCCGTTCGATGCGGGCGACCAGCGCGTCGATCGACGCATCGGTGTCGGCGCGGGTGAGCCGCACCAGCGCGAGCTCCAGCGGGATCCGGGCATCGGGAGCGGTGCGCATGTCGCGCAGCGCCTCGCCGATCGCCTCGAGCGCCCGGGTGCAGGCGCGGTCGCTGAAGTGTTCGGCCCAGGCGGCGGTCCGGGTCCGTTCCGCGTCGGTCGCCTGTTCGAGCGGGTCGCCCATCCGGTGCAGGAACACGTCCCGCATCCGGGCGAGCAACGCCTCACCGGCGACGCGGGGGTCGTGGCCCCGGCGGACCGCGTCGGCCACGGCCCGCAACGCGGCGCCGGTGTCGCCGTCCGCGAGCGCGTCGACCAACTCGTCGACCTGGTCGCCCTGGTCGAGCACGCCACCGGCGGCGACCACCTGGTCGAGCGCGGAGAGCGTGTCTCGGGCCGATCCCCCGCCGGCGCGCAGCGCATAGGCGACCGCGTCGGCATCCAGGTCGAGGTCGGCACGTTCGACGACCTCGGCCACGAGCGATTCGAGATCGTCGGCCGGCAGCAGGTGCAGCTCGAAGTGCTGGGTACGGCTGCGGATCGTGGGCAGCACCTTGTGCGGGTCGGTGGTCGCCAACACGAACACGACGTGGCCGGGCGGTTCCTCGAGCGTCTTCAACAGGGCGTTCGACGCGCCGGTCGAGAGCATGTGGACCTCGTCGAGCAGGTACACCTTGGTGCGCCCGGGCGAGCCGAGCGCGGCCTTCGCGATGAGGTCGCGCATGGCGTCGACGCCGTTGTTCGACGCGGCGTCGAGCTCGAGCAGGTCATAGGACGTGCCGGCTTCGATCGCCAGGCACGACTCGCATGCACCGCACGGTTCGCCGTCGTCGAGGTTCGTGCAGTTCAGGGCCTTGGCGAGGATCCGGGCCGTCGAGGTCTTGCCGGTGCCCCGGGGGCCGCTCAGCAGGTACGCATGGCCGACGCGGTTCTCGCGCACGGCGTTGTGCAGGGCGGTGACGACGTGGTCCTGGCCCCGAACCTCGGAGAATCGCTGGGGCCGGAAGCGTCGGTAGAGCGATTCGTAGGCCATGG
>JBDZVK010000238.1:0-4341 GCA_040255725.1 Actinomycetota bacterium | reverse complement strand
GCAACCCGGGCGGTACCGGCGGCACCGGCTGGGTCACGCTGAAGTTGCACTGAACGGTCGGCGCGTCAGCGCCGACGGGCCCTTCGCCGATGCCCAACCCCCACATCCGGACCGGGCATAGGCCGTCCGGCCTGGTACTTGCTGGTACCATCGGGCGCGTCTGCACACGTACCGCTGGGAGGCACCGTGACCGAAGACACACCGTACGAGGCCGCTGTCGGCCGACGCACTTTTCTCGTCGGTGGTGCCGCGGTCACCGGTGCGGCCTGGGCTGCGCCCGCGATACTCGGAGCGATCCCGGTCGCCCATGCCGCCGGCACGGCCTTCTTCTCGACGACCACTGCCGGTGAGTGGAGCGCCCCCGACTTTCCGACGAACCGCGATCTGGACTTCGAGATCAGCGGCGGTGGCGGCGGCGGTGGCACCGAGGGTGGATCGGGCGGTGCGGGTTCCCTGCTCACGGGCACCCTCGATGCATTGACGTACTCGGGCAGCTCGATCAGCGGATACGTCGGCTCGGGCGGGACCGGAGGCGTCGGCGGAACCCCGGGTACCGGCGGTGACGGACGCTCGAGCAACGCACTCGACACGGGCTCGGGCGACGGGGGAGCAGGCGGTGGCTCCACCGGCGCCGGCGGGGGAGGCGGCGGAGCCAGCACGTTGCGTCTCGACGGGATCGTCGTGGTTTGTGCGGCCGGCGGCGGGGGCGCCGGCGGCGGGAGCTCCTTCTCCGCAGGTGGAAACGGGGGCAGCCAAGGTGCGAACGGATCCTCTGCCAGCGGTGGAGGCGGCCTCGGCGGTGACCAGGCCGGCGGTGACGGCGGTGCCGGAGGTTCGGGGACCTACGGTGGTGGCGGCGGCGGGGGTGGCGCCTCGGGTGGTGGCGGTGGTGGTGGCACCACGTTCTTCGCCGGAGGCGGAGGCGGGAGCGGCTCGAATCATTCGGTGGTCGCCCCGACCGTTGCCGCGGGCGCGTCCGGTGGCGGATCGAGCGGCGACGGCGGCGACGGCTGGGTCACCCTCAGCCTGCGCTGAAGGTGCACGAGATCACCACCGATGACGCCGGAATCTCCTCGGGTGCGACGTCGACCGACGTGACCGAGACCTTTCCCGCCCTCTCACCGGGCATCCTGCACGCTGCGACCCCCGACGGCGGGATCGTGTACGACCTGGTCACCGAACGCCTGTCGTTCCTCAACGCCACCGGAGCCGCGGTGTGCGCCGCCTGCGCACAGCGTTCGGACCGGTCGACCTGGCTCGACACCTGGGCGGCGACGACCGGCGTGGCGGTCGACCGCATCGACCGTGACCTCGACGCGGCCCTCGACGACTTTCGCGACGCCGGTTTCGTCGGACGGACCGACCCGCCCCCGAAGACGTACGCACCCGATGCGCCCGTCACCGCCCTGTGGGACGGCGAATGCGCCACCACCCAGGCTGCCGGGGTGCACCGCATCCGATTCCGCAGTCACGACGCGGCGCTCGTCGCCGCGGTCGCGGACCGGCTGGGGCTCGCGACCGACGAGCCGCCCACCGCGGAGTTCCACCTGGCCGTGGACGCCGCGGGGACGATCCGGCTGGCCACCGACACCGAATGGCGATTCCCGGGTGCCGCCGAACTGGTCGAGCGTGTCGTGACGGTCGTCAACGACTTCGTCGCCCGCACCACGACCGATGTCGTGCTGCACGCCGCGGCTCTGCGGTCACCGGATGGCGCGACGATCGTGTTTTCGGCTGCACCTGGCAGCGGCAAGTCGACCCTCGCCGGTCACCTCCTCCAGCGCGGCTGGGCCTATCTGGCCGATGAATCCGTGACGATCCGTAGCGGCGACCTCGCGGTCGTGCCCTGTGCGAAACCGATCGCCCTCGACGAGACGAGTTGCGCGGTGCTTGGCGTTCCCGTCGATGCGGCCGGTGACGTGCCCGTCGACGTCGTGGCAGCACACGGTGTGATCGTCCGCGATCCGGTCCCGCCGCCCACCGCGGTCGTCGCGCCGACCCATGTGGGTCCCGACGGCCAGCCGGCGATCGCCACGCTCGCGTTCACCGATGCGCTGGTGCTCACGATCGGCAACGCCCTGAACCTGCGGTACGTGGGCGACCTCGGCCTCGCGAGCCTGGTCGCGCTGGTCGCACGGGTGCCGGTCCACACGATCGCCTACCGCGACGGCGACGAAGCGGTGGCCCAGCTCGCCGAGCTGGGTGTCGACTCGTAGGTACCCCGGGGTCGACCGGTACCCTGACGGGTCGTGATTCCGGCCCGGTTCCGTCCCGTCCTGGATGAGGTCGCGCCGCTCGGCGAGCGGTTCGCCACCGCGGGACACCGCCTGTACCTGGTGGGCGGTGTGGTCCGTGACCTGCTGAGCGGCCGCGACCTCGGTGAGGACGCCGACCTCGATTTCACGACCGACGCGACGCCGGCGAAGACCAAATCGCTGCTCGGCGGGGTCGCCACGGCGATGTGGACCCAGGGCGAGCGCTTCGGCACGATCGGCGCGAAGGTCGCCGGGCGGAGCATCGAGATCACCACCCACCGGGGAGAGGCCTACCGTCCGGATTCGCGCAAGCCCGACGTGACCTTCTCGAGCGAGGTCACCGACGACCTCGCCCGTCGCGACTTCACGGTCAACGCGATGGCGATCGCGCTGCCCGATCCCGAACTCATCGACCCCTTCGACGGTGCGGCCGATCTGGTCGCGGGCCGTCTGCGGACCCCGCTGTCGCCCGAGGAGTCGTTCTCCGACGATCCGCTGCGCATGATGCGCGCCGCCCGGTTCATCGCCGGCCACGGGCTCGTGCCCGACGACGCCCTCGTGGCCGCGGCCACACGGATGTCGGAACGACTCTCGGTGGTCTCCGCCGAGCGCATCCGCGACGAACTCGACAAGCTGCTCGTCGTCGAAGATCCGTCCGCCGGCCTGTGGTTTCTCGTCGACACGGACCTGGCCGACGAGTTCCTGCCGGAGTTGAACGGACTGCGCCTCGAACAGGATCCGATCCACCGCCACAAGGACGTGCTCGCCCACACGATCGCTGTGGTGCGCAAGACGTCCAATCGTCGGCTGCTGCGTCTCGCGGCACTGTTGCACGACATCGGCAAGCCGGCCACCCGTGCCTTCGGGCCCAACGGCGTCAGCTTCCACCACCACGAGGTCGTCGGGGCGCGTATGGCCCAGGCGCGGATGAAAGCGCTGCGCTACGGCAACGACGACATCGCCAAGGTGCGCAAACTGGTGTTCCTGCACCTGCGGTTCCACACCTACGACATGGGGTGGACCGATTCGGCGGTCCGGCGGTTCGTGCGCGACGCCGGCGACGAGCTCGACGACCTGATCGAGTTGACCCGGTGCGACGTCACGACCCGGAACCAGCGCAAGGCGGAGCGCCTGGCTCGGCGCATGGACGAACTCGAGGCACGGATCGCGGAGCTGGAGGCCGCCGAGGAACTCGCCGCGATCCGGCCCGACCTCGACGGCGACCAGGTCATGGCGCACCTGGGTATCGGACCGGGGCGCGACGTGGGCGAAGCGCTGAAGATGTTGCTCGAGGTCCGTCTCGACGAGGGACCGATCGGCGAGCACGCGGCCTACGCGCGCCTCGACGAGTGGTGGGCGGCCCGCCGCGGCGATTGAAGGCCGCCGCCCGGCCGGCTCACATGCCTTGCTTGCGGGCCCGCAGGATCATCGTCGGCGGGACGTAACGGAGCACGTCGGCCCAGCCCGACCGGGGTGGGTGGTCGATCGACGCGGCCGGTTCGGCCATGACGTCGACCCGGTAGTTGTTGCGCGACAGCATCGTGAACAGTTCCGCGACCGTCGGCGAGGCCTCGAACCAGGAGCGGCGGATGTGCAGGGGTTGCGCGGCGGCCGGGTGGATCAGACGGAGCGCCGGGTGTGGCAGCGAGATGATCAGCGGCGCCTCCTGTTTGAGCACCCGGTGGACCTGGCGGATCAGGCGCGCCACGTCGTCGACGCCGACGAAACCGTACGCGGACAGCGCGACGTCGACGCCTTCGGCCCGCAGGAACGCGAGGTCCGCGAGCTCACCGGTGTGCAACTCGATCTTGACCTCGGCGGCGTCGGCGGCGTCCCGGGCCCGGGCGATCTGCTCGGCGGAAGGGTCGACGGCGATGACCTTCGCCCCCCGTTGGGCCATGCGCACGGCGTTGTGCCCGGCGCCGCATCCCAGTTCGAGGACCCGCCGGCCCTCCAGGTCGCCGATCAGGCGGAGCTCGGCCTCGCCGGGGATCGCCGCACCGAAGACGATGTCATCGCCGAGTTCCTGCGCGTCGGGGTCGTCCAGCGTGAAGGGCTTCCAACCCGTCGCCGGCATGACGGACTC
>JBDZVK010000237.1:0-4350 GCA_040255725.1 Actinomycetota bacterium | reverse complement strand
TTCATCGCCCCGCACTCGTCGGCTTCGTAGTGGCCGAAGCTCAGCCAACGGAGTTTCTCGAGGGGCACGACGCGGGCGACCGCGGCCGACACCGTGGCGAACGCGCCCCGATGACCGAGGTGGAAGAGCAGTGGCTCCTCCGCGTCGACCAGGATCTGGTCGAAGACCATGCCGGGCGGGTCGGTCCAGGTCGAGATGCGGTACATCCCCTCGGCGAACTCGTCGATGCGGGTGTCGTCCATGGTCGGCTCCTCCACGTCGGTGGTGGGCGGAACGGTACTCTGGCCGGTCGGCCACTGTCGGCGCAGATCACCGGGGCGACGCCGGCGGTCCCGCCGACGCTCCCGCGCCGTAGCGGTCCCGGTACGCCTACGCTCGATGGGCCATGTCGTCGCCGGCGCCGTTCGATCACGTGATCCTCACGCGGTTCAGCGTGCGGATGTTCCCCGACACGGTCTTCACCGACGACTGGCTCGCCTACCGCTGGGGCCTGTTCCGCGACGCGCTGATGGCTTCGCTCGGTCGCCAGAGTGTCGACACGTTCACCTGGCTCGTGTTCTTCGACGCCCAGTCGCCCGACTGGCTGCGCGACCTGGTCGCCGAGACGGGCACCGGCCGGTTCACGCCGATCTGGCACGACGGGCCGTGGGTGCACGAGCCGATCCGGAGCGCAGTCGACGCTGTGACGTCGCGGCCGTACCTGATCACCACCCGCATCGACAGCGACGACGCGGTGAGCCGCTACTTCGTCGAGGACGTCCAGGCGCGCTTCGCCGAGCAGGAGTCGCAGTACGTGAACCTGATGCACGGCGTGCAGATCGACCGTTCCACGCAACTGTTCGGAGCCCACTTCGCCGAGAACGGCTTCATCTCCTACATCGAGAAGCGCATCCCCGACGAGCCACCCCGCACGGTGTTCTGGTGCATGGCACACGAGGAATCGTCCAACTTCGCCCCGGTGCTCAACGTGGTGGGGCCGCCACGGTGGATGCAGGTGATCCACGGCTCCAACGTCGCGAACTCGGTGCGGGGCCTGCGGGCCCGCCCCGAGCCCTTCGCGCTCGACTTCGACGTGGACCTGCCCTTCGACTCGCAGGTTCCGGTGCCACGATTCGTCGCCGAGTGGACCGCGAGTCTCGTGCGGCTCCTGGCACTGTGGGCTCGCCATCCGACGTTCGCGCTCGTGTACGGCCGCGCCCAGCTCCTCCGGCTGAAGGGCACCACAACGGTGCCGTTGCACACCCACACCGAACGCCGGTCGATCACCGCCCTTCGAGAATTGTGGCGTCGGCTCCGTCGCTGACCCAGAGCGTCGTCGGGGCCACCGACCACCGCCGAGAAGTCCGGGTGGGCGTCGGGCATCGAACCGGCACACGACACGAAAGCAGGCAGGGACTGCGCCGGGCGTGCCCGACCGGGCCGGTGCCCGCGGGCACACCCCGACTCCCTCGGGAGTCACTTGTCGTACCGGCTGGAACGGCTGCCCGGGGGTTCCCGTGGTCCAACGTTGTAGCGACTCTCGACTGTCCGTGGGCTCATTCGGCTGTCGCTGCCATGTTGGCGGACGGAGTCTTCGGGCGCGCCTGCGGGCGCGTTCGGGCTCCCCGAGAGTCTCCCGCTTCGCCCGCCGTGTCCACGGGCTCGCCCCGACTCCCACGGGAGTCACCTCGATGTCCGCCGGCCGGTTCGATTCGTCCACCGATCGGCCCATGTCGCAGCGTCGACTGCCCGCGGGCACGGTCGGTTGACCGAGTCGCTGCGACGTTGCACCACGCGAACCTCCAGGCCCGCCGCGCACATCGAGGTGACCGCGCTCGAGCCGACGGAACGCGAAGGCCACCGACACCGTCGTTGCAATGCCGGGTCTGGTCCCTGTGACATCTGGGCTCGGTGAAGCGCCGCTGGTCGCTACGGTGCACAGCGTGGCCAGCTCTCGCAACCGGTCAGCAGAATCCGACGACGTCGACGGCGAGACGGTCGACGCGGCTCGGAACGGTGTCACGCCGTGAAGGTGCGGATCGCCTACGGGCTCGGTGCCGACGCCGCGACCACCGACGCGGGCCGCTTCGGCGCACTCGTCGACGGTCTCGAGGACGTCGGGTTCGACTCGTTGTGGCTGTCGGAACGCCTCACCGGCAGCTCACCGGATCCACTCGTCGGCCTCGCGGTCGCAGCCGGGCGCACGACGCGTCTCAAGCTCGGCACGAGCGTGCTCGTGCTGCCGGGGCGCAACCCGGTCGTGCTCGCCAAGGAGCTCGCGAGCCTCGACGTGCTCTCGGGCGGCCGACTGCTGCCCGCGGTGGGGCTCGGTGCGCCGCTGCCGGTCGAACACCACGCCTTCGGGGTGGCCCGGAGCGAGCGGGCCGCGCTGTTCGACGAGTCACTGGCCGTGATGCGGCGGTTGTGGCGCGGCGACGAGGTCGACGGTATCCGCCTCGCGCTGCGGCCGATCCAGGACCCATTCGACGTGTGGCTGGGCGGTCGGGCGCCGTCGGAGCTGCGGCGGGTCGGCCGGGTCGGTGACGGCTGGTTGCCGTCGTTCTCGTCGCCGGAAGAGGTCGCCGACGGCTGGGAGGTGATCACCGCGGCCGCGGCAACCCGTGACCGGCGGATCGACCCGGAGCACCTCGGCGCGCTCGTCGTCTACGCCGAGGAAGCGATTCCCGACGGGGCACGCAAGCTCCTGGAGCGACGCCGGGGCGAGGTGGATCCGACATCGATCGTTCCGGTCGGACTCGAGGCGTTGCGCCGCCAACTCGAAGCGTTCATCGCCGTCGGCGCGTCGAAGTTCGTCGTGGTCCCGGTCGACACCGTCGACGATGTCGAGGCGCACCTGCGCGAGCTGGGCGACGCGCTGCTGGACCTGGAGACCTGAACCGGGCGGCGTCAGCCCGGGGCGATGCCAAGGGTCGCGAGCGCCGTGCGCACGTCGTCGATGCTGCGCACCCGCACTGCCTGCATCCCCACCGCCCGAGCGCCGTCGACGTTCTCGGCCAGGTCGTCGAAGAACAGCACGTGGCGCGGGTCGGTGGCCAGGTGTTCGGCGGCCGCGAGAAAACAGTCCGGTTCGGGTTTGCGATGACCGAGCTCGTGCGAGGCGAGGATCCGACCGAGGTCGGCGAGCACCGGGGCGTAGCGGGCAGCGAACGTGGCGGCGTGCGCCGGGTTGGTGTTCGACAGCGCGGCGAGCCGGTACGGCGAGTCGCGCGCGGCGGCGACGACCTCGGTGATGCCGGGGACGAGTTCGCCGAAGATGGCGTTCCATCCTTCGGCGATCAGGTCGATCTCGACGTCGAGATCGAGCTGGTGACGCAGGAGTGCGAAGTACTCACCCGAGGTGAGCTCGCCGCGTTCGAACCGTTCGTAGTGGAGGTCTTTTCGGAACCGGTCGGCGATGGCCGCCGCCGACACCCCCGACTGTTCGGACCACACCGCCACGGCACGGGCCCAGTCGAAGTCGAACACCACCTTGCCCAGGTCGAACAGCAGCACGTCGACCCGGTCGGCATCGATGTGCTCGGCCTCGCCGCTCGTGGAGGTCATGGCCTCCCCAGCCTGCCACAGCACCGATCGGTACGATCCACCGGTCACGCCCGGCCAGGCCGACCGAACCCTGTCCGCGGGCACGTCGGCTGGTTCACGGTTCCTCGGGGCGTGATCCAATCGACCGGTTGACGGGTGACGTCGACCCCGTCGCCAGTGCCCGATCCGCATCGACACGGCATCGTTTGACTTTCCGAGGGGGGTGGGCCAGCATCTCCAACGGCACGCGAGGGGCGCGTGCGGTTCCATGACCGACGGAGAGGCCGTGGGCTTCGAAGCAGGAACACGAGTTCGCCGCGTACGGCCTGGGCGCCGTGGCCTGGTGGCCGGACTGATCGGGTTGGTTGCGCTGGTGTCGTCGGCGTGTGAACCGGGTTGGACGAATCCGCTCGCCGGTACCGGTCAGGCCGGTTCGAGCGGCGACGGGGGCGCGGCGGTCGATGCGACGTTCCTGCAACCGCGCAGCATCGTGTTCGAGCATGCGACGGGTGCCTACTACGTGGTCGACAACGAGGCGTGTGTCGTCCGCAGGGCCGACCGCGACGGCACGATGGCCACGGTCGTCGGCGACGGCACGTGTGGCTACTCCGGCGACGGCGGCCCGGCGACGCACGCCCGGATCGACCCGGGGCTGGGCCTGGGGGGAGGCCTCGCCCAGGACGCGGCGGGCAACCTGTACCTGGCCGACACCGGCAACGCCGCGCTCCGGAAGATCACCACCGACGGCACGATCACGACCCTCGGATCCCCGATGCCGCTGCTCTCGGACGTCGCGGTTTCGACGGCGGGGACGCTCTATGTGGCCGC
>JBDZVK010000236.1:0-4363 GCA_040255725.1 Actinomycetota bacterium | reverse complement strand
TCGACACGACGTTGGTGCCCGAACCATGACGATCCGGGACGAGGACGAGTTCGTCACCGGCCGGGTCGACCGCGTCGAGCGAAGCGATCAACGGCAGGTCGCCGTGGACGACCACCACCCGGGTGGCGCCGGCGTCGAATCGTTCGCGCACTGCGGCGCGCACCGCCCCGTTGAGTCCTTCTCCGGGCTGCCGGCTCACCGATGCGCCCTCGGCCGCGGCCCACGCGGCGACGTCTTCGTCGTCGCACACGACCCAGGTTCGTGCCGGCCCGGCTGCACGCACCACGCCCGCGGCCATCCGGCGGGCGAGATCGGCCCGTTCGGGCAACGCAAGCGCCGGGGCCAGGCGGGCTTTGGCGCGGGTGAACGCCTTGACGGGAACCACCACCTGGGTCGTGCGCTCGGGCGCCATCGGCCCTCCACCTTACGGCCAGGCCGCGGCGACTGAGACGACGTCGGGATCCATCGGAGCGCGCCGTCGGTGGTTGCCTAGTCTGAGGCACATGGAGATCCGGGTGACGGTGGTCGGAGCGGGATCGTGGGGGACGACGGTGGCGGCGCTGGCCGCGAAGAACACGCCGACGACCCTGTGGGCACGGGACCCGGTGGTCGCCGAACAGATCGACACCGAACGGTGCAACGAGCGGTACCTGCCCGGTCACACGCTGCCCACGTCGCTTCAGTGCACCGCCGATCTCGAGTCGGCCGTCCGTGGCGCCGACGTGGTGGTCATGGGTGTGCCGTCCCAGGGTTTCCGGACCGCGGTGCGCGAGGTCGCCTCCTGGGTGCGGCCGTGGGTGCCGGTGGTGAGCCTCACCAAGGGGCTCGAGGTCGACAGCCGCCTGCGGATGTCCCAGATCGTCGCCGAGGAGCTGCCCGGTCACCCCGTCGCGGTGCTCACCGGGCCGAACCTCGCCAAGGAGATCCTGGCCGGAGACGCCGCCGCGAGCGTGCTCGCGATCGAAGACCAGCACGTCGCCTCCGCGTTGCAACCGCTGTTCTCGGGGGACCTGTTCCGCGTCTACACCCACCACGACGTGATCGGCTGTGAGATCGGCGGGGTGCTCAAGAACGTGATCGCGATCGCGTCTGGCATGGCCGACGGGTTGGGAACCGGCGACAACACCCGTGCCATGGTCATCACCCGGGGCCTGGCCGAGATGATCCGCTTCGGCACCGCGTTGGGCGGCGAGGAGGCGACGTTCTCGGGTCTGGCGGGGATGGGTGACCTGATGGCGACCTGCATCAGCCCGCAGAGCCGCAACCGGTCGGTGGGGGAGCAATTGGGGCGCGGACGGTCGATCGCGGCCATCATCGACGACATGCGGATGGTCGCCGAAGGCGTGAAGACCTCGAAGGTGGTGCACGAGATGGCGGCCGAGATGGGCCTCGAGATGCCGATCTGCGAAGAGGTCTACGCCGCATGCCACGAGGGACGCCCCGCGACCGACGCCTACCGCGGTCTGCTGCGGAGGCGGGTCGGCCACGAACGGGCGGTACCGTCACGGAGCGTCGAGTGACCCGGGCGGGTGACCGGACCCGATCGCCGCGCAAGTGGACGAGGCTGGGGACACTCGACGGTCCCGGCGAGCCGATCGTCGATGAGGTCGGCATCGTCCAGGTGGCGCCCGGGTGGCCGTCGATCGAGTGGTGGATCGCCGGCGACGACCGTTGGTACTTCCCCGCGGTGGAGGCCACGGTGCGCCAGTCGTTGCACCACAACACGCCGGTCGTCGAGACCCGTATGCGGGTCAAGGGTGGCGACGTGTGTCTGCGGACGTTCGCGGTGACGGTGCCGACGACGACCGGGGTGCGTGACGTGGTCGTGGCCGAGGTCGAGAACACCTCCGGCGTGCCGTGTGGCGCCGCGTTCGCCGTGCGGCCCGTCGGTGTGGTCGGTGACGCAGCGATCCGGCAGATCACGATCGACGGCGGAGTGGTGCGGGCCGACGGGCGCCCGGTGTTGGTGCTGCCTCGTGAACCGGCGGGGGCGCTCGCCGGCGGGCGGGCCGACGAGGATCTGATTGCGCGGGTGCGCCGTGGCGAGGCGACGGCCACGTCGTTCGCGCCGGTGGCGTGCGCCGAAGGTGGCGCGGAGGCGGTCGTGGTCGTGCCGTTGGCCCATCGCAACACCTTCCGGGTGGTCGTGCCCGTACCCGAGCCCGACGGTACGCTCGCCCCCGGTGCCGACGCGTTCCCCGGTGCGGTCCCGCCGGCCGACAACGTCGCCCGGGGGTGGCGGGCCCAGACGCGTGAGCTGGCAAGGGTGCGGGTCGCCGATCCGCGCCTGCAGGCGGTGGCCGAGTCGGCGGCGCCGTGGTTGTCGGCCACGACGAACCATCCCTTGGCGTCGACCGGCCGGTCGGTGTGGGACGCAGACCGGTCACCCCGCTGGCAGCACGTGGCCGCCGTGGCCGGCGCGCTGGATCGGCTCGGTCTGCACGACCGGTCTGGGGTGCTGCTCGCTCGGGCCGCCGCGGCCCACTCCGACGCTCCCACTGGTGACGTCACCTGGCTCGTCGAGGCGTTCGCCGCGCATCTCACCAGGCGGACCGACGACCAGTTCGCCGCTGCGGTGGCCGAAACCTGTGCGCGGGCGGTCGCATCGGTCGAGGCGGGCACGAC
The DNA here is from genome assembly GCA_040255725.1 of Actinomycetota bacterium. Taxonomy (GTDB): domain Bacteria; phylum Actinomycetota; class Acidimicrobiia; order Acidimicrobiales; family Iamiaceae; genus JAFDWI01. The sequence continues at coordinate 1,738 of JBDZVK010000236.1, read as the reverse complement.
GGCGATCGGTGCTCGGCGCCGCCGTCGTGTGTTGCTCGCCGCGTCGACGCTGTTCACCCGGGCCGGAGAGTTCTCCGCGGCCGCAGCGGCGGTGACAGCGGCGGGAGCGGCGCACACGGCCGGTGACCCGGCTCCCACCGGCGCGGATCTCGGCGGTGGACGTTGCGGCGAGTTGTGGGCGGCAATGTATGCGTCGGAGGCAGGCGACACCGCCGGGGCGTGGGCAGTGCTCGACCGCTACCTCGACGACGTGTCATCGACCGGGGTGTGGAGCGACGACGGCGGCGACGGGGCGAACCGCCACGATGTCGGCGTGTCGGCCGCGGTCGCGTCGCTCGCCCTCGACCTGCTCGCGACGGGTCGTGACGGTCGCCTGCGCTGCGCCGCACACGTCCCCGACTCGTGGCTCGGAACCTCACTGGAGGCGACCGGCATCTCCACACCGCTGGGAACCGTCGGTTATGCCGTGCGCTGGCACGGCGACCGTCCCGCGCTGCTCTGGGAGTGCGCGCCGACGGGTGATGGCGCGATCGTCCCGGACGACCTGGAGGTCACCGCGCCGGGGCTCGACCCTTCCTGGCGGGGCGTCGGCGCGAGCGGCGAGGCGCTGCTGGGGGCGCGCGACCTACCGGCGGTCGCGGCCAAGGGCGGATCGCGGATGACGGGCCTGCAGATCGGGCCGTCACGGGGCGGGTCGTGACCCCGCGCACCCGGGCCGACGCGAAGACGCTTCGTGGCCTGCTCGAGCAGTACGGCGTGGCCGACGCCGAGATCGACGCCGCGGCCGAGGAGGGCACTCTGGCGCTGTTGGCGATCGAACGGCTGGTGTTCGAGCACGAGCCGCGGATGACCACCGAGCAGATGCTCGCGATCACCCCGCTCGACCCGGAGCAGACGATCGAGTTGTGGCGCTCGCTCGGGTTCCCCGACCCGCCAGCCGATGCGGTGTTCTTCACCGATGCCGACGTCGAGATCCTCGGCATCCTGGCCGACCTGATCGACACCGGGGCGACCGAACCCGACCTGCTGGTGCAGATCACCCGGGTCGCCGGCCAGGCGATGGCCCGGTTCGCGGCCGCACAGGTGGAGCTGTTGATGGAGCGTTCCGCGGATCTGGTCGAAGCCGTCGCGCAGCAGGTCGAGGCCGAACGCGCCGAGGCGACCAGCGACGAGCCGGTTCCCGAGACGTGGAAGCCTTCTCCGGACGCGGCGACGATGGAGTTGCCGGCGATCGATGCGCCCGACGTCGCGAACGACCTCGACGAGGCTTCCGCGGTCGATCCGGAGGTCCGCCGCCGCGTCGCGGCGGTCCTGCTCGACGACCCGGCGACGCTCGCGTCGGTGATGGTCGTCGAACGCGTGCCGAAGCTGTTGGAGTACGTCTGGAAGCGCCACATGCAGGCAGGGGCGCGGAACCGGCTTCTGCACGGTGGCCCCGAGACGAGCACGACCCTCGCGATCGGGTTCGCCGACCTGGTCGGGTTCACCTCGCTCTCCCAGCAGATCTCGGCGACCGACCTGGCCGAGGTGCTCGACCGGTTCGAGCGCATCGCGTACGACATCGTCGCGGGCCTGGGTGGCCGGATCGTCAAGATGATCGGCGACGAGGTGATGTTCAGCGTCGACGATCCGCGTCGCGCCGTCGAGGTCGGCATGCGGCTGGCCGCCACCTACCGTGACGACGACGAGTTGTCGGACGTGCGGGTCGGGCTGAGCTGGGGGCCGGTGCTCCAGCGAG
>JBDZVK010000235.1:0-4391 GCA_040255725.1 Actinomycetota bacterium | reverse complement strand
ACGCCCACCTCGACATCCACTGGTGGGTGACCCTGACGATCATCCCGATCGCGTGCGTGGCGATGACGGCGCTCGGGTTGGTGCTGGGCACCAAGTTCGAGCCGCGCAACATCGGGCTGATGTTCGGGTTCGTCGTGCTGCCGGTCACCTTCCTGGGTGGCACGTACTACCAGTGGACCGCGCTCGAGCCGGTGAAGCTCGGTGCGTTCTCGTGGCTGCAGACGCTGGTGCTGATCAACCCGCTGATCTACGTGGCCGAGGGGATGCGTGCCGCGCTGACCAGCACCAGCCACATGCACCTGTATGTGGTGTACCCGGTGCTGCTCGGGTTCTGCGTGCTGTTCCTGTACCTCGGCATCCGCGGCTTCCGCAGGCGGGTGTTGAGCTAGCCCCAATGCTGGCCGGCCGATTGCGAAAAGGCGCGGTGTCGCGTGGGGCGTTCCACCGTGATGCCGTTTTCGTGGTCGAAACGGTCCTGCGGACTTCGGTCGGGAACCACTGGAACGGTCAGCGGGTTCCGGGGGTGCCCCGCGAAGACCGACGGGTAGAGTTGAGTCGATGGATCTCACCTCGTTCATCGAGACCCGCCCGGGAGTACGGAGTGGGAAGCCGTGCTTCATCGGTACGCGGATCGCGGTGTATGACGTCCTCGAGTACTTGGCGTCGGGTATGACGACGGATGAGATCGTCGCCGACTTCCCGGAGCTCACTGCTGAGCACGTTCGGGCCGCTATCGAATTTGCGGCTGTTCGGGAGCGTCGGCTCGCGACGGCGTGAGACTTCTGTTCGATCAAAACCTGTCGCGACACCTCGTTGACTCATTGCGTGACGAGTTCCCAGAGAGCGAGCACGTTGCTGCCGTGGGGCTCGACACCGCGACCGACGAAGAGATCTGGCGGTACGCGCGCGTCCACGGCCATGTGATCGTGTCGAAGGACTCGGACTTCCGTCAGCTCGCGTTTCTGCACGGGGCACCCCCGAAAACGCTCTGGCTCAAGGTGGGGAATGCTTCCACGGCAGCGGTCCTCGCGGTGCTCCTCGAACATGTCGAGACCATCGAGCATTTCTCACGCTCCGAAGATGAGGCGCTGCTCGTCCTGCCGACGATTTGAGACGACCCCGGTAGGTCAGGCCGTCGCGGCGGCGGCCCGATCCTGGGCGACCGCGTCGTAGGACGCGTAGTCCTCGGCGGTGTCGGTGCCGTCGTCGAAGGCCATGATCCCGGCCTTGGCCCACTCGTTGCGCAGGTGCCCGTCGTTCGCGTCGAGCAGGCCCAGCTTGCGCACGTTCGGCACCAGCTTGGCGTAGAAGCCGTGCTCGAAGCTGTTGAACAGGCTCTTGTCGAGGGTCGCGGCGCCTTCTGTGAGGTACGGCGTCAGCGCCGACAGGTCGACGCCGAGGCGTTCCCAGATCTCCGGCGTGGTCGAGCGGGCCTTGTTGCGGATCGTCGCCTCGAGCAGGAAATCCTGGCGGTCGGCGAGCTCGGCGCTCGTCAGCCCCTCGTAGTACTCGGCCAGGCTCAGCACGCCGAAGGCGACGTGGCGGGCTTCGTCGGCCATCACATAACGGATCAGCTTCTTGAGCAGCGGCTCGTTGGTGTTGCGGTGCATCGCCCCGAACGCCGCGAGGGCCAGGCTCTCGATGACGATCTGCATGCCGAGGTAGGCGATGTCCCACCGGCTGTCGGTGATGAGATCGGTGATCTGCTCTTCGAGGAATGGGCTCATCGGGTACGCCTCGCCGAGCTTGGTGTGCAGGTACTTGGCGAACACCTCGGTGTGGCGGGCCTCGTCCATGGTCTGGGTCGACGCGTAGTACTTGGCGTCGATCCAGGGCACCGTCTCGGTGATCTTGGCGGCGACCATCATCGCTCCCTGTTCACCGTGCATGAACTGCGACAGCAGGGCTTTGAGCGATTCGATACCGAGTCGGGTGAACTCGTCGTCCGACCACGACGCGATCGGCGAGCCGGGCACCTGGGCCGCGGCGCGGGCGACCAGCACCGTGACGTTCGGCGTCTTGGTGTCGTTCACGAGCCGTTCGGGGTCGACCTCGGTCGACCAGTCGAGGTCGGTGACCGAGTTCCACTGCGACGCCATCGCCTTGTTGTAGAGCGTGACGAGCTGTTCGCGGTCGCGGTCGTAGTTCCACTGGAACACCCGTTGCGCGTTGTCGGTGATCAACTTGATCGATTCGTCGACCTCGTCACGGCCGGGAAGTTCGGTCATGGTCATGATGTACTCCTGGGTTCTGCGACGAGCACGGGGCGGCGGCCGGTCGGCCATCACGCTTCGTCGGAGGTGGCCGAGATGCTCGGCGTTGCCCCTGTGTGAGGGCTGAAGGTAGCACCGTTTCCGGCGACGTGGGATGGACTCGCCGCCGATCGGCCCGCGGGTCAGCTCCGCTGGTCGTCGGCTTCGTGGCCGGGTTCGATGTCGGTCGCGTCGCCGAGCCGGAAGGTAGCCGGATGTGTCGTATCGCCGAGATCGACGGCGACGGGTTCGAGGATCACACAGGTGTGGTCGCCGCCGGCGTCGAGCACCCGGACGCGGCGGCCGATGGTGCGGTTCGGCAACTCGTCGAGCAGGGGGACGCCGTCGGGGCCCGGATGCCAGGCGAGTCCGGAGAACTTGTCGGTTTCGTCGCCGGTGAGGCCGCCGAAGTGTGCGGCGAGGTCGTGTCGTGCGGCTTCGATCAGGTGCACGGCGAGCAGCTCGGTCTTCAGGGCGAGCCCGCGGGTGTGGTTGGCCTTCGACACCCAGACCGCGTGCAGCGGGGGGTCGATGCTACAACTGGAGTGGAACCCGACGAGGCAGCCGGAGCGCTCACCGTCGTGGGCGAGCGTGACGATCGCGAGGGCCGGGTCGAGGCATGCGACGAACGTCGCGTACTTCTCGGCGATGTCGCCCTGCCCGGACACGGTTCCAAGCTAGTGGTCGTACCGGCCGTGACGGTCGCGGACTGCCAGGTCCGGGCGCCGTCGAGGATGTCGTAGATGGAGCGGTGCATCCAGCGGTCACCAACGCCCCGTTGGGACGGTGCTCAGGCAGTGTGTGAACGCTTCTCGACCTTCGGGTCGGTGCGCATGTCGACCTGGAGTTCTCGCTCTGCCCCCGGCGCCCGCTCGGCGAACTCGCGGCCTCGCTCGCGTTCGGCGTTGAACTCGGCGCCGAGCACCACGGCGATGTTGGTGATCCACAACCACACCAGGAAGGTGATCACGCCCCCAAGGGTTCCGTAGGTCTTGTTGTAGGACCCGAAGTTCGCGACGTACACGGCGAACCCCGCCGAGGCGATGAGCCAGATGATCAGCGCGAGGATCGCTCCCGGGAACACCCACGCGAAGCCGCGCAGCCTGGCGTTGGGCGATGCGTAGTACAACACCGAAATGGCGAGCAGCACCGCGGCGGCCATGACCGGCCACTTGGCGACGTCCCACACGAGTACCGCGGTGTTGCCGATGCCGAGTCCTGATCCGACCTTCTCCGCCACCGGCCCGGTGACCACCAGGGCCACACCGACGGTCGCGAGCAGCATCACCTGCAACAGCGTCACCAACATCTGGAGCGGGCGCACTTTGAAGAAGGCCCGTCCTTCCTCCACTTCGTACATCGCGTTCGATGCCCGGAAGAACGCGCCCACGTAGCCCGACGCCGTCCACAGGGCGGCGGCGACGCCGACGATCAACAGCACGCCCGCGGTGCTGCGATTGGCCGTGATGCTCTCGATCGGGCCGCTGAAGGTCGACGACGCCGTGGACGGACCCAGCTCGTTGACGATGTCGGTGAGGTTTTCGGTGACCTTCCGAGGATCACCGAACAGTCCCACGATCGCGACCATGGCGATCAATGCCGGGAAGATCGACAACACCGAGTAGTAGGTCAGTGCCGCCGCCCAATCGGTGCCGTTGTCCTCCTTGAACTCGATCACCGACCGCTTCATGGTCTGGACGAGGCCGTCGGACGGTTCGTAGGCCCGCCCCTCCGGGTCGCGCGCGAGCCGCTTCTCAGAGGTGCGCCGGTTCACGGCAGCCTCGTCGCGGTGCGACCCGGAGGGCGTCTGCCCAAGCCACTAGCTGGTGCCCGACCGCAGGTCGTCGGCAGCGCCCCGCGCCTGGCTCGTGACGTCGTCCTTCGCTTTGCCGGCGTGTTGGGAGACGTCCTGGGCGGCGTCCCTCGCGTGCGAGGTGACCTCGTCGGACGCCTCGCGCGCCACCTGCTTGGCCTGTTCCAGGCCCGATTGGGCCTGATCCTTCGCGGATTCCGCCACCTCCTGGGCGATCGCCTGGGCTTCGTCGCGGACCGGCTCCATGACCTGTCCGGCCAGGTGCTTCTCCTCCCGGCTGGGAGGCGTGGTCGATCCGAGCAGGACACCCAGGCCGAAGGTGACCG
>JBDZVK010000234.1:0-4398 GCA_040255725.1 Actinomycetota bacterium | reverse complement strand
GAGGGTTCCGCCGATCTGTTCTACCGCGACCCGGCCCAGTCGCCCGACGACCTGGGCACCACCGCCCAGTACAAGGCCAGGGTCGCCGCGTACGAACTCCCCCGCAACCAGGGTGAGCCCGGTGAACTCACACCGTCCTCGTTCGTGGTGACGGTCGAATTCGACGCCGAGGACACCCCGCTGGAGTCCGACGTCGTCGAGAAGATCCTCGGATCGTTCACCATGCCCCAGTGCACCTGGGACAAGGTCCTCGCGGACGCGGAACTCCAACTGGGCGTCGACCTCGACGGTGACGGCAAGACGCGCGACGCCGAGGACGCCCAAGCCGAGCTCCAGGAGAACCTCGACGCGATGCGCGACCGGATGCCACCCGAGGCCCGGGAGCGCTACGACGAAATGCGGAGCCGCATGGAGGGGTCCGCCGACGACTGAGCCGCCGCGGCCTGCCGGGCGCGCCGTCCCCGGGACGGCCGTACAACCGGCCGGTCAGAGCTGCAGCGACTTGACCTGGAGGAACTCCTCGAGGCCGTACCGGCCGAGTTCGCGGCCGATGCCCGACTGCTTGTAACCCCCGAAGGGTGCCATCGGGTTGAACCGGCCGCCGTTGATCTCGAGCTGCCCGGTGCGGATCCGCCGGGCCACCGCCGTGGCCCGCTCGGGATCGGCCGACCACACCCCACCCGACAGTCCGTACTTCGAATCGTTCGCGATGCGCACCGCCTCGTCGGTGTCGGCATAGGGCAGGATCGACAGCACCGGGCCGAAGATCTCCTCCTGGGCGATCGTCATGTCGGTGGTGACATCCGCGAAAACCGTCGGGCGGACGAAGTAGCCGGACTCGACCCCGTCGGGCGGCTCGGCGCCGCCGGTCACCAGCGTGGCGCCCTCGTCGATCCCCTTGGCGATGTAGCCCCGCACCCGGTCGCGCTGCGCCGCCGAGATCACCGGCCCGAGGCGACCGGCGTTCGTCGACGGGTCGCCGATCGTCCACGTCGATTCGACCTCGTCGCGGATCAGGTCGACGACCTCGTCGTGACGATCCGCGGGCACCAGCAGACGGGTCAGCGCCGAACAGGTCTGTCCCGAGTTCAGATAGCAGGCTCCCACCGCGGCCTTCGCCGCCTTGGCGAGCTCGTCGCCCTCGAGGTCGTCGAGCAGGATGTTCGCCGACTTGCCGCCGAGTTCGAGCGCGACCTTCTTCACACTCTGCGCCGCGATCTCCGCGACGCGCTTCCCGGCCCGGGTCGAACCGGTGAAGCTGACCATGTCGACCTCGGGATGAGCGGCGAGTGCCTCGCCGACCACCGGGCCGGTGCCCGACACCAGGTTGAACACCCCGGCGGGCAGGCCGAGCGCGTCGACGATCTCGGCGAGGATGAACGCGTTGATCGGCGCGACCTCCGACGGTTTGACGACGATCGTGCACCCCGCGGTCAGCGCGGCAGCGACCTTGATCACGATCTGGTGCAGCGGATAGTTCCACGGCGTGATCGCGGCGACCACCCCGACGGGTTCGCGCACCACGAGCGACGTGCCGATCTGCTCCTCCCACGGGAACTCGGTGGCGAGACCGGCGATCCCCGCCGAGACCGCCTGGGGCAGTCCGGCCTGGATGATCTCGGACAACTTGCGGGGCATCCCGACCTCGCCGGTGATCGCGTCGGCGATGTCGGCGGACCGTTCGCCGATCCCGGCTCCCATGCGGGCGACGAAATCGGCCCGGTCCTTGGGTGGCGTGAGCGACCAGTCGTCGAACGCCGCCCGCGCGGCCTGCACCGCCCGATCGGCATCGGCTGCCGTTCCTTCGGGGATCCGCCCCATCACGGCCTCGGTCGTCGCGTCGATCACGTCGATGGTGCCCGATCCGTCGGGCTCGACCCAGGCCCCGTCGATGTAGAGCTCGGTGAAGTCGTACGTTCCGGTCATCGGTGCATCCCCTTGTGGACGTCCCACGAGCAGGCCCGAGCGGGCCCGACGACGTCCATGGTACCGACGCCGAGGTCGCAGCGTGCGAGCCGCGCCGGCGAGGCGACCTCAGGTGGACTGCTCCGCGACGACGCCGGCGTTTCAGCGGCGTGCGACGCCGCCGTACTTCATCCGGGTGTGCGCCATCGATGCGACCTCGGCCTCGGCGTCCCGCTCGGCGAGCGCGGTGAGCTCACCGATGAACAACACGTGGCTGCCCAGCGTGTGCGTGGCGCGCACCTCACAGTCCAACCACGCGACCGCCTCGTCGAAGACGGGCGCGCCCGACGGCGCGTCGGTGACGGCCCGGCCCTTGATCGCGCCGTCCACGACGTCGGCGGGTTTCGCGAACTTCACCATCGACCGCGCGTCGGCGGCGTCCCACAGGTTCACCGTGAACGAGCCACCCTCACCGATCAGGCGGGCCGTGACCGCGTCGGACTGCACACTGACGCCGAACAGGACCGGTTCCATCGCCACCTGCGACACCCACGACGCGGTCATCGCGTTGCGCTGATCGCCCGAGCGCGAACCGATGACCACCAGTGCGTTCGGGATCCGCCACGCGACGGTGTTGATCAGTTCAGGGTCGAGCCCGGCCACGCGGCGACCCTACCGCCCCGCTCCGTTTTGGGTGCGGTTTCCGGACCCGTCGAGTCCGGAAATCGCACCCAGAACGTGGAGAACCCCGCGCGCCCTCACCGCCCGCGACATAGGTCATCGAGACCAAGTTCGGACCGGTCCGAGCAGCGATCAGGCTGCGGCGTCGACCTCCGTGCCGGCGGAGTCGGTGCCGCTTCGCAGCACCTTGCCCGGGGTGGCGCCGGTCGCTTCGGAGTCGACCACGGTGACGACGCCGTTCACGAACACCCGCGTCACACCGTGCGCCTCGGCGAACAGTCGGGGCGAGTCCCCGGGCAGGTCGCGCACCAGGCGCGCCGTGCCGGCGCCGATCCGTTCGGGATCGAACACGACCACGTCCGCGTGGTAGCCCTCGGCGAGCCGACCGCGCCCGGTGAAGCCGAACAGCCGGGCCGGATCGTCGGTGATGAGCTGCACGGCGCGCTCCAGGCTCACCAGCTTCCGCCCCCGCAGCATGTCACCGAGAAAGCGGGTGGTGTAGGGCGCGCCGCTCATGCGGTCGAGGTGCGCGCCGGCGTCGGAACCGCCGATCATGGCGCGGGGGTCGTCCCACACCTCGGTGCGCATGCGCCACGATTCGGCGTCGTTGTCGGGGGCACCCGGCCACAGGATCGTGCGAAGGTCGTCGTTGATCGCCACCCGCACCAGCGCCGAGAAGCTGTCGGTACCCCACTCCTCGGCGAGCTCGGACGCCCGCTTGCCGCTCAGGCCCTCGTTCGCTTCGGAAAAGGTGTCGCCGATGACGTAGTTGTCCCAGTCGGCGAGGCGGCGGAACACGCCGGCTTCTTCCGAATGCGAGCGCTCGACCATCCCGGCCCGTACGTCCGGGTCCGACAGCTGCTCGATGCGTTCGGGGATCGGCAGGCTCAGGATGTCACCCCAGCCGGGCATCAGGTTGAACGAACAGAACGTGCCGAAGTTCATGTTCATCGGCACGAGCACCGGCATGGTCAGCGCCATCACTCGACCACCGACCGCCGCGACGGCGTCGGCCGCGCCGAGCTGCCGGGGGATGCGTTCGGGCACGCTCGAATCCACGGTGAGCACGTTCCAGTTCAGGGTGCGGTTCGCGGCCGCGGTCATCTTGGCGATCAGGTCGATCTCGTCGTCGAAGAACTGGTCCAGACCACCGGTGAACGCGGCTTCCAAGCTGGTTCCGGGGTGACGGCCGGTCTCCTCACTCAGCGCAACGAGCTCGTCCACGGACGCATGCCTCGAAGCCACCGGTACACCGTCGCCGTCGGAATGGGTGCTGGAGCGAGTGGTCGAAAGCCCCATACCGCCCGCTTCGATCGCGGTGCGCAGCTCGGTGACCATTGCCTCGATCTGTTCGGGCGTTGCCTCCCCGGCAGTCGCATCACTCCCCATCACATAGCGACGCAGCGCGCAGTGGCCGACCATGAAACCCGTGTTGATCGCGATGCGTCCTTCGAGCCGGTCGAGGTACTCGGCGAAGGTCTCCCAGTTCCAGTCCACCCCGTTCTCGAGCGCCGGCAGGGCCATGCCCTCGACCTTGGCCATCATCCGCCGGGTGTAATCCGCGTCTTCCGCGCGCAACGGGGCAAGAGTGAAGCCGCAGTTGCCGGCCATCATCGTCGTGACCCCGTGCACGTTGGACGGGGTGGCGAGCGGATCCCAGTGGAGCTGCGCGTCGTAATGGGTGTGCGGGTCGACGAACCCCGGGGCGACGACGAGGCCGGTCGCATCGAAGGTCTCGGCGGCCTCCTCGGAGATGCTGCCGACCGGCCCGAGCGCGACGATCCGCCCGTCCCGGATGCCGACGTCGCCGAC
>JBDZVK010000233.1:0-4449 GCA_040255725.1 Actinomycetota bacterium | reverse complement strand
TGTTCGCCAAGTTCGTCAACGACGCCTCCATCTTCCACCGCCCCGACGGCGGCACCCACGTCATGCACGGCATCATCGATCGCTACTGGTTCGACAACCCGCCGGCCCGCGCGCTCGGCTACCCGACCTCGGACACCACCAAGACCCCCGATGGCAGAGGCGTGTACACCGAATTCGACAACGGCATCCTGGTTTCCATCGACCGCGGCACTCCCTGGATGGTCATGGGCCCGGTCTACGACAAGTGGCGGTCGATGGGTGGCTTCGCGAACCTGGGGGCGCCGCTCACCGACTCCAAGACCGCCCGCGACGGTGTCACCGTGTTCGCCGAGTTCCAGAACGGTTCGATCTTCCACCGCCCCGACGGCGGCACCTGGGAGATGCACGGCACGATTCACCACTTCTGGTTCGACCACCCCGAGGCCCGCCCGCTCGGCTATCCGGTCTCGGACACGGGCGTCGACGGCGACGGCAACGAGTTCTCACGGTTCGACAACGGTCGGATCGTGGTGACCTCCTCGGGCCCGACGATCATCTTCGACTCATGACCCAGCACCCCGGACCAGCACAGGACACCAGACCATGAACCTCCTCCTCGTCCCCGGGATCCTCGTCGCGGTCGTCGCCGCACTGCGGGGCATGTGGTCGCCGTGTGGCCTGTCGATGATCTCGTCGATCACCCCCATGGCGGAGCGGGCGAAAGGCCACCGCTTCGGCGTCACCGCGACCTGGTTCACCCTCGGAGGTCTGGCCGGTGGGACGACCTTGGGCGCCGGCATGGCGGCGGGCGCCTGGTTGGTGTCGGCGAGTGGCCTCGGCGCGACGGCGACGGTGACGGTCTTCTCTGCGCTCGCCCTGGTCACGGTCGCCTCGGACCTGAAACCGTTCGGATTCTCGCTGCCGATCCATCCGCGCCAGGTGAACGAGACGTGGCTCCAGCGCCTTCGCCCGTGGGCCTACGCGAGCGGCTTCGGTTGGCAGATCGGGAGCGGATTCGCGACCTACATCATGACCGGAGCGGTGTATCTCACCGTTGCGGCAGGTGTGCTCTCCGCCGATCCGCTGCTCGCGTTCGGGCTCGGGATCGTGTTCGGAACCCTTCGGGGCCTGTGTGTCTTCGTGGCCGTGCGCGCCGACGGGCCGGCCGAGCTCCGCCGACTGCACGCCACGATCGACCGCCTCGCCGCGGTGTCGCTCGACGCGGCGATCGCCGGTCAGATCCTGGCGCTCGTGGCACTCGCGGTCATCGGTGGTCGCCTGCCCGTGCTCGTCGTCGCGGTCGCTGCGACGATCGGGAGCATCACGGTGCGGCTGCACCGGAACCGCGCGGTCGCCGGAGCGATCGACCCTCCTGCGGCGATCACCCGACGGGTACCCTCGTGATCGACCGGACGCCGGGGCACCCCACGAAGCGTGGCCCCACCCGCTGATCGGACCGGGCGGCGAGCGTCACTCGAGGGTTTGCACCATCGTCTGGTCGTGGGTCCGCGCGCCGGTCGGCGTGCGCTCGCCGGGGAGCAGCAGTGGGTCACCGTGGCGCGAGAACCCCATCGCCTCGAAGAAGCGGATCGCGCCCGTGTTCTCGTACAGCGTCTGCAGGAAGCACCCGGGTACGCCCTCGGCACGCAACACGTCGAGCCACGTCGTGACGAGGCGGCCACCGGCGCCGGTGCCGCGGATCTCGGGCAACAGGTTGATGTGCAGATGCGCGGGGTAGGCCGGATCGACGAAGTCGTAGTCCGACGGCCTGATGCCGTGACGGATCCGGTCACCGAGCGAGTCGGCGACGGTGCGCCAGATGAACCCGGCCGTGCCGGGCCGGAAGGCCAGACCCCGGCGGAGCACATGACGCGCTGCGGGGACCGCGGGCGACCACGCCCTGGCCGAGTCCCGGCATCCCAGCAGATAGCCCTTCACCTCGCCGTCCGCGACCGCGACGAGAGCGGATCCGGGTTCGCGGTCGGTGTAGTAGCCGCTGAACATGTCCGCGAAGCTCTCCTCGTCGGACCACTGGTAGTCCACAGGCGCACCCGCGAAACCGGTCACGAAACAGATGTGTCGTACCGCCGCCCGATCGGCGACCTCGTACGGTCGGATCGTCACCTCACCCATCGGCGGCACCGTATCGGCTCGGATGAGGCGCGTCATCGTCGCGGCGAGGGCCCGTGGCACTCGGGCCGCGCCGGGCTCCCGGTCGACGACGCTCAGGCCGGACTGCCGAGCAGCGGTGTCACTTCCGCGCGCAGCACCTCGGCGACTTCGGGCAACAGATCGCGGTAGACGCTGGTGGGGCGCCAGAACAAGGCGATCGACCGGTGCGGCACCGGGTCGGTGAAGCGGCGCAGCACGATCCGCGGGTTCTCGGGCACCGGGGGCCGCACCGCCAGCTCGGGGAGCAACGTCACACCGACCCCCGCGGACACCATCTGGGCCAGGGTCGCCAGACTCGTGGCCCGGAATCCACGCCGCTCGGCAGCCCCGGTGAGCCGACACACGTCGAGCGCCTGGTCACGCAGGCAGTGGCCTTCCTCCAACAACAACAGGTCCTCGCCGGCGAGGGCGTCGACCCCGATCGGGGTGTCGTCGGCGACCAGGTCGTGGCCTCGGGGTGCGGCGAGCACGAAGTCCTCGTCGAAGAGCGCCTCGGCGTGCAGGTTGCCGGCGTGGATCGGTTGGGCGAACATCCCCGCGTCGAGGGAGCCCTCCAACAGCCGCGCCACGAGCGCGTCGGTCTTGTCCTCGACCAGCAGCAACTCCAGCCGTGGGAACCGTTCGTTCAGCGCCGGCACAACGTGGGGCAGGAGGTACGGCGCGAGCGTGTGGAAGATCCCGATGCGGATGCTGCCCGCTTCGGGGTCGACGGTCCGGCGCGCGAGGGCGCGGATCTTGTCGGTCTCGGCCAGCACGGCCCGGGCGTGTTCGACCACCGCGTTCCCGGCCTCGGTGAGGGTGATGCGACGCGGGTTGCGTTCGATCAGTTCCACCCCGAGCTCGCCCTCGAGTTTGCGGATCTGGGTCGACAGGGTCGGCTGGCTGGCGAAGCACGCTTCGGCGGCCCGACCGAAGTGGCGGTGGTCGGCGACCGCCACGAGATACTCCAGGTCCCGGAGGTTCATCGGAGCGTTCCCGGCGTCGTGTCGACCCGACGGCTCAGACCGTCGCCGCGACCGGTTCGGCTTCGGCGCCCGCGTCGGAGCCCTCACCCGTACCGGACCGGATCAGGTGGTCGAAGGCACTCAGGGCGGCGGTCGACCCGGCCCCCAGGGCGATCACGATCTGCTTGTAGGCCACGGTCGTGGCGTCGCCGGCGGCGAACACGCCGGGCACCGAGGTCCGGCCCCGGTCGTCGATGACGATCTCGCCACGCTCGGACAATTCGACGACGCCCTCGAGCCATTCGGTCATGGGGACCAGACCGATCTGCACGAACACGCCTTCGAGATCGACGGTGCGTTCGGTGTCGTCGTTGCGGTCGATGTAGGTCAGCGACGTGACCTTGGTGCCGTCGCCGACCACCCGGGTCGTCGCCGCGCTGGTGATGATGTCGACGTTGTCGAGGCTCGCCAGCTTGCGCTGGAGCACGTCGTCGGCGCGGAGTTGCGGGTCGTACTCGATGAGGGTGACGTCACCGCACACCCCGGCCAGGTCGATGGCCGCTTCGGCGCCCGAGTTGCCGCCACCGACCACGGCGACCTTCTTGTCCTTGAACAGCGGGCCGTCGCAGTGCGGGCAGTAGGTCACGCCCTTGTTGCGGAACTCGTCCTCGCCGGGCACGCCGAGGGTGCGCCAGCGGGCGCCGGTGGCCAGGATGACCGTGCGCGAGGTGAGCGTTGCGCCACTCGCCAACTCGACGGTGTGCAGCCCACCCTCGGTTGCAGCGGGAACCAACCTGGTGGCCCGTTGCAGGTTCATCACGTCGATGTCGTAGTCCTCCACATGGGCTTCCAGACCCGCAACGAACGCGGGGCCGGTCGTGGCCTGCACCGAGATGAAGTTCTCGATCGACATGGTGTCGAGGACCTGTCCGCCGAAGCGTTCGGCGACCAGCCCGGTGCGGATGCCCTTGCGGGCCGCGTAGATCGCCGCCGCGACCCCACCGGGGCCGCCACCCACGACGAGTACGTCGAAGGGGTCCTTCGCGTCGATCGCCGCGGCGACCCGGGCTTCGGCGCCGGTGTCGAGCTTGCCGACGATCTCGGCGAGGGTCATGCGACCCGAGCCGAACTCCTCACCGTCGACGAACACCGTGGGCACGGCCATCACGCCGCGGGACTCGGCCTCGTCGGGGAACACGGCCCCGTCGATCGCGGTGTGGGTGATGCGCGGGTTCAGCACGCTCATCAGGTTCAGCGCCTGGACCACGTCGGGGCAGTTCTGGCAGCTCAGCGAGAAGAACGTCTCGAAGTGCATGTCGGTGTCGATGGCCTGCACGGCCTCGATCAGCTCAGG
>JBDZVK010000232.1:0-4460 GCA_040255725.1 Actinomycetota bacterium | reverse complement strand
ATCCGTGGAGGAACTTCCCGGCATCGGAATCACCAACGACGGTCCGGTGCGGATCGTGACGCTCGACCGGGCGGACGAGTTGAACGCGTTCACCGAGGAGTTCCACGCCACCTTCGTCGAACTGTGGCACCGCCTGACCGACGACGACGAGGTGCGCGCCGTCGTGCTCACCGGCGCGGGGCGGGCCTTCAGTGCAGGGGGCAGCTACGACGACTTCGAGCGCCGTCGGGTCGACCCGGTCGTCCGCCGTCGCAGCATGCGCCTGGCCCGCCAACTCGTGACCACGATGCTCGACGTGGAGGTGCCGGTCGTCGCCGCGGTCAACGGCCCGGCCGTCGGGCTGGGCGCGACCGTCGTGACCCTGTGCGACATCGTGTTCATGGCCGAGGGCGCCTTCCTGGCCGACACCCACGTGTCGGTCGCGCTGGTTGCCGGCGACGGCGGCGCGGTGGGCTGGCCGGCGCACACCAGCCTGTTGCGGGCCAAGCAGTACCTGTTGACCGGCGACCGCCTGCCGGCCGGGGTGGCCGTCGAGCTGGGACTCGCCAACTTCGCCGTGCCCGCCGATGCGCTGCTCGCCGAGGCGACCGCGTTCGCCCACCGACTCGCCGGCCAACCCCCGCAGGCCGTCCAGGCGACGAAGGCGATCCTCAACCAGCACCTCCGGGCGAACGCGGTGCGCGCCCTCGGCTACGGCCTCGCCGCGGAGTCCGCGTCGCACGACACCGCCGAGTACGCCGCGGCCGCCGAACGACTCCGACCCGATGCGTGAACGTTCGGCAACGGCGCGGCCCGGCCGCGGCGCGGTCCGACGAATGGATCCACGATGACGGCATCGGCGAGACCCGGTGCCGACCGCACCGCGCGCTCACCGCTGATCGACGCGCTCGATCTCGCACCGCACCCCGAAGGTGGCTGGTTCCGACGCACCTGGCAGGTGCCCTATGCGGTCGATCTTCTCGACGGCCGCCGTCGCCCGCCCGCCACGTCGATCCTGTACCTGCTCCAGGCGGGCGAAGCGTCGTCGTGGCACCGGGTCGCCTCCGACGAGTTGTGGCTGGCCCACCGCGGCGTGGTCACCCTGGAGTTGGGCGCGACGGGCGACGAGCCGCGGCTCGACCAGCGCCTGGTCATCGGCACCGACCCGCTGGAAGGGCAGCTCCCGCAGTTCGCCGTGCCCGCGGGCACCTGGCAGCGCACCCTGCCGGTCGGGTCCGACACGTTGGTCTCGTGCGTCGTGTCGCCCGGGTTCGATTTCGCCGACTTCGTCCTCCACGAACCGCCCGACCGACTCGGGTCGGGGCACGGTCGTGCCCGCCTGCGCAAGTGAGTGTCACACCCGAGTCCCATGATGGGAACGCGCCACTGGTCGACGGTCGATGATCGCTCGGCCGGGTGCGGCCGCATCGACTCACGAGGAGCACGCTCATGCCGACACTCGAACTTCCACCGGAACCGGAGCGCATCGACCTGTCGTGGTGGTGGCCGCTGATGGCCGTCGCCGGTTCGGTTGCCGGGGTCGAACGCTACCGACGTCTCGCGTTGGACGACTTCACGGTCGTGTTCAAGGCGGTTCGCTCGGGTCGCCCGGATGTGTACGCCTACCAGCATCGCGTCACCCGCGGCCACCTCTACCTGGATGCTGCGGTGCAGCCGTACCGGTACGTCCCCGCGAAGGATCCCACGACCGGCAGCGGTCGGTTCCTGCGACTGCGCGACCTCGACGCGGCTCTCGTCCGTCTGCATCTGTGGGAACTGCCGCTGCCGGGACCGGAGCCGCACCACGTGACCGTCGACGACTGGTGGCTCCGGAATTGGGCCCGTCGGCCGACCACCCGTCGCGGCGTTCGCACCGAGGTACGTGAGTATGGCCGTCTGCACGTGGTGTGACCAGGAGATGACGCGGCACGTGTCGTGCACGGTCACCGAGTTCCATCGTCGCGGCGTTCCCCACCCGTTGCCGGCGAATCGGGCCGGTCACCGATGCGGGGACTGTGGCGCTCCGGCCGGCGGGCACCATCATCCCGGATGCGACCAGGCGGACTGCCCGGTGTGCGGCCGTCAGATGCTGTCGTGTGGATGCCGCTTCGACGAGGACGGGCCGGACGGCGTCGGCCCGGGCGATCCCGACGTGCGCTGACTCGACGCTCGGGTCGTCACTGCTCCGACATGATGCGGTCCAGGACGACCGCCGGGTCCTCGGCGACCGGATCGCCGACCTCGAGGACGACCCGACGGATCGGCACGCTGCACCGGAACGGCGCGACGTAGCCCTCGCCGATCGCGGGCCCCGACTCGTAGCCGCACGTCAGCCCCACGCCGGTGTGGCTGAACGCCGTCGCCGTGTAGGTGGCGATCTTGCCGGTGGCGACGACGTCGTCGTCGACGGTCAACTCGACGGTGCCGCCGCCGTCGACCACCGGTTGGTACCGCATGCTCAACGTGTGCTCGCCGGGTGGCACCACCCCGGGTGCCACGACGACGTCACGGTGGCGCCCGTACAGGTTGAACACGTAGCGGAGCCGACCCTCGACCAGATGCAGGGAGAACCCTCCCAGCGCCGACCCCTGCGCGAGCAGGACGCCCTCGATTGGTTCGGCGTCGGGTCCGGGCTCGGGGACCGTGACGTGCGCGGTGATCTGGTGGAAGCGGTTCTTCACGTTCGGCGCGACCGGCTCTGGCACCGGTGAGGTGTCGGGCCAGAACGTGGCGACGCGCCGGTCACGGCGCGGATCGGGCTTGGGGTAGGCGATCGTGTGCAGCACCCGGTTGTCGAGTGGCAGCACCTGGTTGGCCCGGGCCTCCCGCCACCACGACTCGACCAGTTCTGCCACCTTGTCGGGGTGGGTGTCGGCCACGTCGTGCAGCTCGGTCGGATCCTCGGCGACGTGGTACAGCTCCCACACGTCGTCGGCGAAGGGCGCATTGGGGTCGATGCCGTCGTCGTACAGCGGCCCCAGCGGTTTGAACGTCACCGCCTTCCACCCGTCGTGGTAGATCGCCCGACAGCCCAGCATCTCGTAGTACTGGGTGGTGCGCGGCGGCGGTGCCCCGGCACCGTCGGGTGCGAGGACCGGTGCGAAGCTCGCCCCGTCGATGCGGGACTGGGGCACATGGTCGATCACCGTCGGCGGGTCGATGCCGACCAGGCCGAGGATCGTCGCCGGCACGTCGACGGCGTGCGCGTACTGGTGCCGGACCGCGCCCGAGTCGTCGACGTGGCCGGGCCAGGCGAAGATGCACGGGTCGGCGACCCCACCCTCGTGCACCTCACGCTTCCACCGCTTGAACGGTGTGTTTCCCGCCATCGTCCAACCCCACGGGTAGTTGTTGTGGGTCGAGGGGGTGCCGATCTCGTCGATGCGGGCGGCCAGTTCCTCCGGTGAGGTGAAGTCGAAGTTGAACGGGCGGGCGTCGTTCAGCGACCCCTCCGGGCCGCCTTCGCCGCTGGCCCCGTTGTCGGAGACGAGCACCACGAGGGTGTCGTCCAGGTCGCCGGTCTCGGCGAGGAAGTCGAGGACCCGGGCGATCTGGGCGTCGGTGTGCGCCAGGAACGCCGCGAAGCACTCCATGAACCGCGCCGCGACCCGTTGGGCGTCGTCGTCGAGTGACTCCCAGGCGGGCACCCACGACGGGCGGGGCGCGAGTTCGGCGTGGGCCGGCAGCAGGCCGAGTTCGAGTTGGCGGGCGAACGTCGCCTCGCGCCACGCATCCCAACCGGCGTCGAAGCGGCCCTGCTCACGGGCCATCCAGTCGGCCGGGGCGTGGTGGGGCGAGTGGCAGGCACCGGTGGCGAAGTACAGGAAGAACCGTTGGTCGTTGTCGACCGCCCGCAGGTCGGCCAGGAAACGGATCGCCTGGTCGGCGAGGTCCTCGGTGAGGTGGTAGCCCTCGTCCATGGTCTTCGGCGGGGCGATGGCGTGGTTGTCGCAGAACAGTGCCGGCACGAACTGATGGGTCTCGCCGCCGTGGAACCCGTACCAGCGGTCGAAGCCCCGCCCGAGCGGCCACGAGCGGCGCGACGAGGCCATGTTCGCCTCGTCGTCACGGGTGAGGTGCCACTTGCCCACGGCGTAGGTGGCGTAGCCGTTGGCCCGCAGGATCTCCGAGAGGTAGCCGTTCTCGATCGGGGTCTGGGCGTTGTAGCCCGGGTAGCCCACGGCCAGGTCTGCGACCCTCCCGAGACCGTTGCGGTGGTGGTTGCGACCGGTGAGCAGACACGACCGGGTGGGCGAGCACAGCGCGGTCGTGTGGAAGTTCGCCAGGCGCACGCCGCGTCCGGCGAGCGCGTCGATCGTCGGGGTCGACAGGTCCGAGCCGTAGCAACCGAGCTGCGCGAACCCGACGTCGTCGAGCACGATCATCAGCACGTTGGGCGCACCCTCGGGCGGCGACGGCTCGGGCGGCCACCACGGCTCCGACGTGCGCCAGTCGTCGCCGATCACACCGTCGAATCGTGG
>JBDZVK010000231.1:0-4464 GCA_040255725.1 Actinomycetota bacterium | reverse complement strand
CGCACGTCGTCGAAGAACTCCTGGCAGAACTCCTCGGTGCCGTCCACCTGGCGGATCCTCGTCACCTGCACGCCGGGCTGGTGGATCTTCACGATGAACATCGTCAGGCCGCGGTGCTTGGGCACGTCCCAGTCGGTGCGGGCCAGGCACATCGCGTAGTCGCCGGCGTACGCGGCCGACGACCAGATCTTCGAGCCGTTCAGCACGAACTCGTCGCCGTCACGCACCGCGGTGGTGCGCACCCCGGCGAGGTCGGACCCGCCCGAGGGTTCGGACAGGAACTGCACCCACAGCTCCTCCCCGCGCAGGATCGCGGGCAGGTGCGTGGTCTTCTGGTCGTGCGTACCGAAGTCGATCAACGTCGCGCCGAGGATGCCGAGGGTGGGCACGTTGATCGAGTACGGCATGTCGTAGGGCAGTGACTCGGCAGTGAACGCCTCCTGATGGGCAGGGCTCAGGCCGAGACCGCCGTAGTCGGCCGGGAAGCAGATCCCGGCGAAGCCGCCGTCGAACAGCATTCGTTGCAGGTGGCGTTCGTGGTCCCGCCGAGCGTCGTCGCTCCGGTCGGGTGGCGTCTCGGGCCGGGGCGGCAGGTTCGCCGCGAGCCAGGCGCGTGCCCGTGCCGCGAATGCCCCGACCGACTCGTCCCCACCCCCTCGTGCCGCCGACGTCGTGCCGACGGGCGTGCCCGCGGGCACGGGGGGCGGCTCGACCTCGACTTCGACGCTGGGCGCCGTCGGCGTCGGGGTCGCCTCGGTGAACGCCGCTGCGGCGACCCGGGCGAGATGCTCGGCCGGGGTGCCGTGGGTGGCGCGGTTCACCGTGACCCGCCGCAGGTACAGGTGCAGGTCGTGATCCCAGGTCACGCCGATCCCGCCGTGGAGCTGCACGCAGTCCTGGACCACCTCGGTCGCCTCGACCCCGATGAAGGCCTGGGCGATGCTGACGAGCTCGGCCGCGTCGGGCGCGCCGGCACTCACCGCCCGCATCGCTGCGGTTGCGATGGCCGCGCACCGTTCGACGGTGAGCCGCAGGTCGGCGCAGCGGTGCTTGAGCGCCTGGTACGACGCGAGGGGGCGGCCGAACGAGTACCGGTCGCCCAGGTAGGCGACGGTCCGGGCGAAGATCTCCCCGATGGCGCCCACGGTCTCCGCGCACTGCAGGATCCCGGCGATCGCCGCCTGCCGTTCGACCGCGGCCGCCGCTCCGCCGATCTCTCCGACAACGTCGCCGTCCGGCACCGTCACCCCGTCGAAGCACACCTCGGCGAACCGGCGCGCGAGGTCCAACCCGTCGAGCGGGCGGACCTCGACGCGGGGCGCCTCCGTGGCGACGAGGACCTGGGTGACACCGTCATCGGGACCGTCGGCGGTGACGAGGATCCACGACGAGCCGACGACCGATTCGACCGGCGACGCGGTGCCGTGCAACTCGAGCGTGCCCGGCTCGGACCCTCGACTCGCCCTGACCGTCGGCACACCGCCGGTCGGTACCGGCGTGAAGGTGGCGGTCGCCGTTCCCTCCAGCAGCGCCGCACGGACCGATGACCGGTGCGCCGGGTCGACCAGCGCCGGCAACGCGTCGGCCACCACGTTCGTCGGCAACAGCGGCACCGGGACGACGAGTCGGCCGCACTCCTCGGCGACGATCGCGAGGTCGGCGAGCCCGTCGCCGCTGACGCTGCCGCCGCCGTCGGCCACGTCGATCAGCGGGGCCGTCCAGCCCAACGCGGCGCCGCGCCGCCAGACGCCCGGATCCCATCCGCGCGGGTCGCGCTCGAGGGCGCGGGTGGCGGCGACCCCACCCGTCGACTCCAGAAAGCCGCGTGTCGTCGCGCGCACCAGCTCCTGATCCGCCGTCAATCCCAGCTCCATGCGAGTTGTGTCCACTTTCGCCGACGGCCCGTGCGCCCCCGAGTGTAGAGTCATCTAACACTCACGTCAGTTCTCTTTCGCAAGGGGGTCGCGATGCCTTCGCGCACACTCGACTTCACCGTGTTCGACGCCGACAACCACCTGTACGAGCCGCGCGAGGCGCTGACGAAGTTCCTCCCCGAGTCCCGACAGGGCATCGTCGAGTACGTCGACGTGGGGGGACGCACCAAGATCGCCCTGCGCGGCCAGATCAGCGACTACATCCCCAACCCCACCTTCGACCGGGTGGCCAGGCCCGGCGCACAGGAGGAGTACTTCCGCTCGGGCAACCCCGAGGGCAAACCCATGCGCGAAATCATGGGGCGCGGCATCGACTGTCTCCCGGCGTTCCGCGAACCCGCCCCACGCCTGGAATTGATGGACGAACTCGGCCTCGACCGGGCCCTGATGTGGCCGACGCTGGCGAGCCTGGTGGAAGAACGCCTTCGCGACGACCCGGAGGCGATCCACGACATCATCCACGCGCTCAACCAATGGATGCACGAGACGTGGACCTTCGACTACGAGCACCGGATCTTCCCCACGCCGGTCATCACCCTGCCCATCCTCGACCGGGCGATCGCCGAGCTCGAATGGGTGCTGGAGCGCGGCGCGAAGATCGTGCTCATCCGGCCCGCTCCCGTGCCCGGTTTCCGGGGACCCCGCTCGTTCGCCCTCGAAGAATTCGATCCGTTCTGGGAACGGGTGCAGGAGGCCGGGATCGTCGTGGGCATGCACGCCTCCGACAGCGGCTACCAGCGCTACATCAACGAGTGGGAAGGCGTGCGCGACGACGAGTTCACGCCGTTCGCGCCGCGTTCGGGGTTCTCCACGATCGTCATGGGTCAACACCGCGAGATCATCGACACGATCTCTTCGGCGATCGGCCACGGCCTGCTCAGCCGCTTCCCGGGCATCAAACTCGTGCCGGTCGAGAACGGCAGCGGCTGGGTGCGCGGCCTGCTCGAGGACCTCGCCGGCGCCTACAACCAGAACCCCAACGCCTTCGACGAGGACCCGGTCGTCGTGTTCAAGCGCAACATCTTCGTCCACCCGTTCCACGAGGACGACCCTGTCGGGCTGGTCGAGCTGATCGGCGCCGACAACGTGCTGTTCGGGTCGGACTACCCGCACCCCGAGGGCATGGCCGACCCGATCAGCTTCGTCGATGATCTCGAAGGGCTCCCCGAGGCGGACGTCGCCAAGATCATGGGCGGCAACCTGTCGCGGCTCATGCAGGTCTGAGACACTCGGTCGTGGGGCGCACCCCGGATTTCCCCGACTTCACCCCGACCGCCGGGGTCTTCGCGCGCTGGTGCGCCGAGCGTCACGGCGACCATGACTTCGTGATCCTCGGCGACGAACGGGTCACCTACGCCGAAGCCGAACGACGCTCGGCGCTGCTCGCCCGGGGCATGCTCGCCTCCGGGGTCGGCAAGGGCACCCGGGTGGGGCTGTTGGCGTCGAACTCGCCCGACTGGGTGATCGCCTGGCTGGCCGCGGCGCGGATCGGTGCCGTGGCGGCGCTGGGCAACACCTACGCCAAGGCCGGCGAACTCGGGCGCATGTTGGCCGATTCGGACGCCGCAGTTCTGCTCTGTGTGCCGTCGTATCTCGGCAACGACTACCTCACCCGGCTCGAAGAAGCGGTACCCGGTCTGGCGGCCGCGGCCGGCCCGGAACTGTTCGTCACCGAGGCGCCGTACCTGCGCAGGGTCTGCACGTTCGGCGCCACCGACCGGAGCTGGGCCCGCCCGATCGGCACACTGGTGGAAGCCGCGTCGACGGTGCCCGACGACCTGCTCGCCGCGGTCGAGGCCCAGGTCGCCCCGGCCGACCCGATGGTGATCGTGTACTCGTCGGGGTCGACGGCCGCCCCCAAGGGCGTGGTCCACTCCCAGCGCGCGGTCATCTCGCATCCGCACAACCTGGCGCAGTTCCGTGACCTGGCCGACGACGACGTGCTCTACACGCCGATGCCGCTGTTCTGGGTGGGCGGGTTGAGTTGGACACTCGTCGCCGCGATGCACGCGGGAGCGACGCTGGTGTTCGAGGACCGGTTCGAACCCGGGGCGACGCTCGATCTGATCGAACGTGAGCGGGTGACCCAGGTGCTCGGCTGGCCGCACATGGCCAAGGCGCTGATGGAGCACCCGAGCTTTCCCCGACGGGATCTGTCGTCGGTGCGCGGCGGGAACCTGGCGATGCTCAAACCCGCCGACGACGGGTTCGACACGGCGCCGAAGGCGAACTCGCTCGGGATGACCGAGACGCTCGGGCCGCACACGATCGAGGCGAAGGCCGACGCGCTGCCCGCGGGCAAGGAGGGGTCGTTCGGACGGCCGGTGCCCGGCGTCGAGCACCGGATCGTCGACCCGGTCACCGGCGAAGACTGCGAAGTCGGTGTCGACGGCGAGCTGTGGCTGCGTGGGTACTCGCTCATGCTCGGCGTCAACAAGGCCGACCGTGCCGACACCTTCACCCCCGACGGCTGGTATCGCACCGGCGACGGCGGCCACTTCGACGCCGACGGTCACTTCTACTACCGGGG